>DASQFV010000357.1:0-7430 GCA_035632975.1 Nitrospiraceae bacterium | reverse complement strand
GGCGCGGTCACATCGTCGAAGACGACGCCGGCGAGGGGATGAGCCGTGGCGGCTGAGGCCGATGCGGCTTGGTTCTTCTTGGTCCGTTCACGCGGCGCCTCCTGCACAACCAATTCAGCCTGGTACGGCTTACTCTCGCGCATGAGATCCAGCCGGTGCTTACTCCCGATCGTAGACGCGGCCACGAGGTTCCGAAGATGTCCGCTGTCCATCACGTCGCGCCCGTCGAATCGCACGACCACATCGCCGCGCTTGAGTCCGGCTCTCTCGGCGGGCCCTTTCGTATGTACATCGGTCACGATTGCTCCTTTCACATCGGGGAGACGAAAGACCTTGCCTAACAGGGGCGTGACATCTTGCGTCGAGGCGCCGAGGAACCCACGGACGACATGCCCGGTCTTGAGCAAGCTCTGCATGGCAGCCCGGGCCATATTGCTCGGAATGGCGAAGCCCACGCCGACGCTCCCGCCGGTCGGACTGGCAATGGCGGTATTGATCCCCACCAATTCTCCATTGATGGTTACCAAGGCCCCGCCGGAGTTGCCTGGATTGATGGGGGCATCGGTTTGAATGAAATCTTCGAAGTCGGCGACACCGACATCGGCGCGACCGACGGCACTGACTATGCCGAACGTCACACTGCGACTCAAACCAAGAGGGTTCCCGATCGCGAGCACAAATTCGCCGACCTCGAGCGCGCTCGAATCTCCCCACGTCACCGTCGGTAGATTGGTCGCCTGAATTTTCACCACGGCCACGTCGGTCTTCGGATCGGTGGCCACTACGCGTCCTTTGTATTGCCGCCGGTCGGCGAGAATCACTTCCACATCGACCGCATCGGCAATGACATGGTTGTTCGTCATAATGTAGCCATCCGACGACACAATGACACCGGAGCCCTGACCATATTGCCGCCGCGGCGGAACATCTTTGAACAATCCGAACGGCAGCGCTTCGTCGCTGAACGCTTGATCGCGGACCATCACCGTGGAGGCAATACTGACGACAGCGGGGATCACCTTCGTCGCGGTCGCCTTGACCTGCGCCTGGAGTTCACCCCCGCCCGCCACAGGAACCACATGACTCCCGGCCAGAGCTGTTCCCCCGACGATCGAGCACCACACGCAGAACCCGATCGCGATTCGCAATATAAAATTAGGTCGAAACACGCCGCGGTCCTTTCTGAAAACAGTCCTCATTCGATTGACGGCAAACAATTGCAGCCTAGCATGCGAGTGTCGGAGGCGCACTTACAATTCCACATGACGCAGACGAAGGGCATTGGAGATGACGGAGACAGAACTGAAGGTCATGGCGGCACTGGCGATCATGGGGCTCAAGAGTATCCCCCAAACCGGATAGAGCACACCGGCCGCGATCGGAACCCCGATCACGTTATAGAGAAAGGCAAATAAGAGATTTTGCCGAATATTCCGCATCGTGGCTTGACTCAGCCTCCGCGCGCGCAGCAGCCCGCGCAGATCCCCTTTCACCAGCGTAATCCCCGCGCTCTCAATGGCCGTGTCCGCCCCCGTTCCCATGGCGATCCCGACATCCGCCAACGCAAGGGCTGGGGCATCATTAATACCGTCGCCGGCCATCGCCACCACGCGGCCTTGCGACTTGAGGCGAGCAATGATCTGTCCCTTTTGGTCCGGCAAGACTTCAGCCATGACCTCCCCGATGCCGAGTTGCCGGGCCACTGCTTCTGCCGTATCGCGATGATCTCCCGTCACCATGACTACGCGAATGCCTGCGGCTTTGAGCTCCTGCACCGCGTCACGAGTAGAGGCCTTGATCGGATCTGCCACGCCGAGTACGCCGGCAGCCTGCTCATCGATGGCGACAAACAGGAGCGTCTGCCCTTCACGACGAAGCGCAGACGTTTCGTCGTCCAACTGCGTGAGGCTCTGGCCGGATACCCCAATGTCGTTTCGTAAGAACGCAGATGTCCCGATGGCGACACGACGGCCCGCGACCGTGCCGGCCACACCCTTCCCCGTCACTGAACGAAACTGCTCGGCTGGGATACCTGCGATCCCTCGCCCTTCTGCTCCCGCCACCACCGCTGCAGCCAGCGGATGTTCGCTGCTCCGTTCAAGACTCGCGGCAAGGCGCAACAGATCGACATCAGACCAAGGTGGCACAACCAGCACCGACAGCAGTTTCGGTTTGCCCTCCGTGAGCGTCCCGGTCTTATCAACCACGAGCGTATTCACCTTACCAAACACCTCCAACGCCTCAGCCTTCTTCACCAAGACACCGACCGTCGCCCCACGACCGGTCCCAACCATGATCGACATCGGCGTCGCCAATCCCAACGCGCAGGGACAGGCAATAATCAGAACTGCGACGGCATTGACCAGCGCATAGGCCAACTTCGGCTCAGGGCCCCAGATCGCCCAGGCCACTGCCGTGATAAGCGCGGCAGCCACAACCAGCGGGACAAAATACGCCGCGGTCACATCGGCCAGACGCTGGATCGGCGCCCGGCTCCGTTGCGCCTCACTGACCATCTGCACGATCCGAGCAAGCATCGTGTCTCGCCCGACTCGTTCAGCGACTATCACAATCCCACCTGTGCCGTTGATGGTTCCCCCAGTCACCCGCACCCCAATAGTTTTCTCGACAGGGATCGATTCGCCCGTGATCATGGATTCATCCACAGAAGTCACACCTTCTTGGACCAGCCCATCGACCGGCACTCGCTCTCCTGGCCTGACGCGCAGTCGATGGCCCACCTGAATATGCTCGAGCGGTACATCTTCTTCCTGTCCGTCCGGCTTGATCAGCTTGGCTGTCTTTGGCGCAAGCCGCAGTAAGGCGCGAATCGCGGAGCTCGTCTGACTCCGAGCCTTCAACTCAAGGACCTGGCCAAGCAGGACGAGCACGGTAATTATGGCTGCAGCCTCGAAATAGACCGCGATCGAGCCATCATGCAGTCGGAATGAACTGGGAAGCAGCGTCGGCGCGACGGTGACAACAGTGCTGTAGCCATAAGCCGCGCCCGTTCCCATGGCAATGAGCGTGAACATGTTGGGTGCCCGGTTCACCACCGAAGTCCACCCTCGCTGGAAAAACGGCCAGCCGCCCCAGAGCACCACCGGCGTCGCCAGCAGCCATTGCACCCAGTTCCTCATCGAGCCGGTGAAGGCCTGCGGAAGTGACAAGCCGGGAACCATATCGGCCATGGCCAAGAGCATGACCAAGAGGGAAGGCCCGAGACAGATCCAAAACCGCCTGGTCATGTCCTCGAACTCGGGATTCCGTTCATCTCCGAGAATGACAACTTTGGGTTCCAGCGCCATCCCGCAAATCCGGCAAGCCCCTGGTTTGGTCTCAAGCACCTCCGGGTCCATCGGACAGATGTACTCGACCATTCCACCGGATGGAACCGGCATGACGCGAGGAATGCGCTGCGCAGAAGGAGTCAGATAGTGAATCGGATCGATCCGGAACTTGGTGAGGCAACTCGTCGCACAGAAGTAGTATGTCTTCCCTTGATACTCATAGGAACCGGCTGCCGTGGCTGGTTGCACCGCCATCCCGCACACGGGATCGATAGCCGCGGTCTCCGTCACGGTCGGGGCAGGCTGCATCATCGGAAGGGGTCTTCTTGTAGTCGGCTTAGCGGAACTTACTGGCCGTGGCTGCAACGCCCCCTCCGGATCGGCCTTGAATCGTTCCAGGCAGGAGAGGCCGCAAAAATAGTAGCGTTGCCCTCGATGGTCGTGACTTCCGGCTGCCATAGCCGGATCGATCGTCATTCCACAGATTGGATCGATCGCCATCTCTCCTCAGAAGGAGTTCTGAGTTTAAAGTTCTGAGTCCTGAGTTTTCGGACTCACCGTAACTCAACACTCAGAACTCAGCACTCAGAACTTTCGAGTTCACTTCTTCCCATCGGCATCCAGAATGCTCTGGATGATCAACTTGAGATTCTCTGGGTCGATACCCTCCGCCTTAATATTCCCGTCAATGAGCACGGTCGGTGTAGACTGAACTTTGATGCGCTCGCCCCACTTGCGCCCCTCCTCGAATATCTTGGCTGGCTTCCCGCCGGCCATTCCCTCTTCAAATACTTTCGGATCGAGTCCGACTTCCCTGATCAGGACTTCCCGCAGCGAGCGATCCAGCACTCCGGTGATCTTATCTTTATGGATAGTGCGAAAGAGGACGGCTTTCATTTCATTCCCTTTTCCCATCATCTTCGCTTGCTCGTACATATCAAACGGGGTCGGCAACTTCCCAGAAATCACCGGGAACCCCACCATGGTGGCCTCAAGCTTGTTCCCGAACTCTTTTTCCAGCAGTGGCAGGGCTTCCCCATCGAACCGGTGACAATGCGGGCAATAGAAGTCGGCGAACTCGATCAACTTCACCTTGCCGGGTGTATGTGTAGACACCTCACCCTTCAGAACTTCGAACTTGCCCTTCAACTCGGGGGATGCGGCAGTGGCTAGTGCACCCCATGGGACGACGACAGTCCATACAACCACACAGACCGCCGAGGCCCATTGCGCACACTGTCTGTTCAGCATATCGACTCCTTTCTTGGATTAACACTGATCGGTCATTATATCGAATGTGCCGTGAACTTACTCTCTGTTATACTGGGGCAATGTCAGACAGGCTCCTGGCACGAACGCTGCGCTCCACCGTGGCCTTGCTCGTCACGCTCGCAGGCTGTGCCTCGACGCATGAGACTGGGGACGGCTCGGACGCACAGACAAAGGCACTCACCTTCCTCCAAGTCAAGGCAGCACCGGACTCCTTGAAAGGTCAATCGGCTGTCTTCGGCGGCAAAGTGTTGACAGCCCGACGACAGAAAGACGGCACGAGGATCGAGATCTTACAGTTGCCGCTCGATCATTCAACGCGTCCTGGATACGACTTGACTCAGTCACAAGGCCGCTTCATCGCTCTGCAGCGAGAATTCCTCGATCCAGCGACCATCCCACCTGGGACCAGAATCACTGTGACCGGCGAGGTGTCCGGCTCCCTCACGCTACCATTGGATGAAACGAACTATACCTATCCCGTCATCGATATCAAGCGTGTGCAAGTTTGGACCAGGACGGAAGACGTGGCCCCCCGTAGCAGCCCCTATTATATGGGGCCAGGTCCCTATTGGGGGCCTTACTCGAGCCCCTATTGGCGGCCATGGCCGTATTGGTAGCAGCAGGATCTCAAAACAATCCGCAAGCGCGCGATGGGCAGGCCTAGCGCGACAGGCGCGATGCGCAAGCTCTGACTCTGCATGTCTCGACTTTCCCGCCAGTCTCGCATGTCTCGTGCGGCTATCCTGCGAGAGTGTCCTCCTCTTGTCCCGGACGTGCAGGAGAGGAGCACACCGTGCAGGATGCTCAAAAAGGCCGTCCAGCAAGGCCGCAGCGAGCGAAGAGGCGAGGCGTACGCTTCGGTACGTTGAGCCTCTGAGTGCGGCGAGAACGAAGCTGGCGGACTTTTTCAGCATCCTGCTAGAAACAGCAACGCCCCGGCTCCTCCTGGACAGCCGAGGCATTCATGTCATCTCCATAGCGGTTATCTCTATCGAGGCACCCTCGCCTCTTCATCCTGCTCCCACAATCGTCATCGGCCTCCAGATCTGACGATCCGCTCAACACGATCGTCGCGCCCACCGAGGTTGAGGTATTCGTGATATTGGGCCAGTGCTTTCGGCAGGTCTTTCCGATGCAACTCATAGAAGACACCCAAGTTGTAATGCGCTTCAGCGTAGTTCGGCTTCAGCGCGACGGCTCGCGCGTAGGACTGCTCCGCCTCTTCAAGCCTATTCAGCCCGGTATAGATCACACCCAGGTTCATATACGCTTCGGCATATTCCGGGCGGTACCGCAAGACCTCGAGAAATTCCCGCTCCGCTTCCACAGGCCGGCCTTGGCTCCGATGAATAAACGCGAGATTATAGTGCGCGTCCACTAACGAAGGCTTCGCTGCAATGGCCTGTCTGTACGAATAGGCGGCTTCCACGAGCACGTTGTTCTTCTCCGCCATCCGCCCGGCGAGGTACCAGCCATCGGCATGCTTGGGATCAAGTTTGAGCAGCCGGCCCACCGTCTCTCGTGCCCCGCGACTGTCTCCCTGCGCCTCATACAGCAATGCGAGATTGTACAGGCCGTCCCGGTGGTTCGGATGGACGGCCAGCAAGGCCTGATAAGTCTTGATAGCCGAGGTGAAATCACGACGCTGTTCGTACAGCTTGGCTAAGTCGAAGTACGAATTCGCATGGCGCGGATCGGTCTCAATCGCCCGCATGAGAGCCTGCTCCGCTTCCGCCAATTTTCCTTGGATCCGATAGACCTCGGCCAGATCGTTCAAGGCATCGGGATAGGCCGGCTTCAGCTTGATCGCCTGGGTGAAAGCATCGACAGCCTGAGTCGGTTTCTTCTCTTTGAAGTAGATCATGCCGAGCAGATGGTGCGCTTCAGCTGAGGAGGGATTCAACTCGATGGCTTTTCTGGCAGCCTCGGCTGCCGCAGCAAGGTCACCTTTTCGCAGCAGCGCGGTGCCTCGCTCGTAGGAACGCTGCGCGGCATCCGGTTGCTCAGCCGCCGCCGGGACCGGGACAAGAGGAGAGACCACGGCCGAGCACAGGACAAACAGCACGACGGCACTATGCTGGAGAAGGCGATTCACAATCAGCCGACGCCTGTCCTTTCTACACCGCGACAATCCGGCAAACTATAGACGGCAGCAACTATGAAATCAACGACGCGCGCGGAGCAGGCTGCGGAAAAACTATTGTGGTACGGTGGAAATTTAATGGCCCGCACGTCTGAGACAACAGGAGGAAACATTCGCAGGGTGCTCAAACAGGCCGCCCAGCAAGGTCGCAGCGAGCGAAGAGGCGAGGCGTACGCTTCGGTACGTTGAGCCCTCTGAGCGATGCGAAAACGCCGCTGGTGGGCTGTTTCAGCATCCCTGCTAGGAGCGATGTTGCTTTGAAGGCGTGATCGCCTGTTTGAAGACTGAACGGAGGCCGAAATAGGCAACGGAATCTTTGAGGTTGGAATACAACCGCTTGAAGGATCCCATGTCGGGGTTGGTGACGTATTCCATCGTTAAGGCAATCCGTTCCTCTCCCTCGCCAAGTGGAGTCACCGCATGCCAAAGCTTATCTCCATTGAAAATGACGAGATCCCCCGGTTGTGTGATCAGCTCAAGATGCCGAGGAGGTTTTACAGGATCATCCTTGAACAACTCGCAGACCAGTTTGCATTGCGTAGACTTATCAACGAGCCCCATCAGAATGGTATAGCGAGCCCCCTTATAGTAGGACGTGTCATAGTGAAACCCGATATGGTCCCCCGGCTCCGTATAGTAGTAGAGCGCACAGGAATGGGGATCGTTCTCAGGGCATAGACTGAGCTTGGCCTTCACCAGACGGCTCAAGAATTCGATGAAGGCCC
>DASQFV010000356.1:0-8049 GCA_035632975.1 Nitrospiraceae bacterium | reverse complement strand
CTGGATTGCTTGACAGTTTTGTTCCTGCATCAGTAGAATTCCACTCCTCTGTCCGACTGTGATCGAGCGGGAATAGCTCAGTGGTAGAGCATCGCCTTGCCAAGGCGAGGGTCGCGGGTTCAAATCCCGTTTCCCGCTCCAACAGTCAGCCTTCTTTTCTGGATGCCTTCCTCTGCCCCGGCATCATGACTCTGGCCATGTCTGGACGGGACCGAGACTATACAGCGATAGGTTGGTCAGCGGGCTACGTGTGTGAGGGATTGCAGCTGCCTTACCTGGTCCGCTGCATGAGAGAGTTCGCCCGGGGTGAGCGGGGTTCGACTAAATCGTCCCTGATGGTAAAGGGCGGTCACGTCAGCCACCATGGGACCGGCTGCCTTCCATTCCTGTTCGACCAGTCTGGCAAATTCACTGGCTGTGGCGGCTGGAGGTTTGCTCACGCCGTGTTTCTCCACCGCGCGCAGCATGCGGGTATAGAGCTGGACGATTACAAGCTGCGGGTGCGCTGTCCGAAGATGTGTGGTGGCCCAAAGCCCTATCCTATCCCGAAGCATGAGGAGGAGCAGGGCCAGGCCGACCACGATCATTCCCGCGACGAGTCCCAGCATGCCGGGCTGAAATGTTCGGGCCACACGTGTCAGGCGGCTGAGGGCCTGGCTTATCGGGGCACTCAGCGACGAAACCCCGCGACTCACTCTTTCACGCAACGCATCACTACCTTCTCGTACTCCCTGCACGACTGCCAGTTGATCCTTCGCACTATAACGCACGAACAGGCGGTCCCACTGTAGCCGAATGGATTCCCCGAGTTGGCTGAGGGGCTCCCAGCGAGAGGTGGCGACTGCTGCGCTGACGGTGGGGGTGGGATCCATAGTGATCCATCCTGAGTGAGGAAAGTAGACCTCGACCCAGGCATGGGCATCCCGCTGGCGTACGGTGAAATAGCCCCCGTATGCGTTCCATTCCGTGGCCAGGAACCCTGTCACGAGTCGAGCGGGAATGCCTACAGTTCGCAGCATCACGACCATGGCGGTTGCGTAATGTTCACAGTATCCTGTTTTTCGCGTGAAAAGAAATTCCTCTAGCGGATGACTGAGCGTAGCCGTGTCGCCCTCAAGGCTGTAGCGATAATTCTCCAAGAGATGTTGCTGGATCGCCAGCGTTTTCCCGAAGGGGGTCATGGCCTGTTGGCTGACGCGATGCGCCAAGTCTTCGACCTGCTGTGAGCCCACGGGAACCTGAAGGTAATGGGAACGGATTGAGTCAGGGTAGGCCAGGATCGACGCGGTTTGTTCGTCTGCGACGAGCTGTGGAACGTGAGAGGTGACGGAGTATCGGATGCGGGAAGAAGGAGGAGATGGCAAGTGGAGCCCGCCCATGACATCGGCCTGTACAGTGAGAAACTCGCCGCTCACGAGTTCCGCGAATGGAGCGGCAAAGAGGACTGAGGTATCGAGCGTTTCCAGCAGGATGTCTTGGCGAATTGGGATGGACTGGCTGTCCGGAAGTCGGCTGCCGGCTTGGCGAGCGAGGAATATTCCATCAGCCACGAGACTCAACGAGCGCCGGCGGGTTCCGCTGTGGCTCCACGATCGTCCATTGTACTGATCGTAGGCGAGGCCCCTCAGGTAGAGGCGATCTTTTTCACCAGCGGGTTGGTCCGGTAGTTCAACCCGCATGACGATCTGAGGATCTTGTTTGACTGACCCGATCGTCCCCAGGTCAACTCGATCGGAAAACCCCGTCGTCCGCAGGGCCTCACCGCTCGTCTTCTGCAGTATTCCCGCACCGATGCGAGGGATGAGAAAGAAAATGGCAAGCGTTAGGGCAACCGTCAGGAGGGCGGTTCCGTTCGTCAACCAAAAGAAGCGGTGAGTGATGCGGCCCGGGAATATCGCGTGACAGGCTGCAGTGCTTGAGGGTGTGACGACGGCAGGGGTTTCGCCTGTTTCTTGGGTCAAGTGATACAGCAAGAGTGTCCAGACAGCCGCGAGCAGATACAGCAGGAAAATTGGGACATACCACGCGTCGGTCGTCAGTGCCGCGGAAGCCAAGATTGCCATGAGACTAATCGCGTAGAGATGCCGATAATCACGCCGCTGTTGAAGGGTGAGCAACTTGACACCCAGCAGCACGACCAAAAAGTGAATGCCAGCCGGGAGAAGGCCCCGTGATACCACTGTGAGATCGATCAGCAATAGGACAAAGGCGCCGATCAACAGAACATTCCACAGGGTTGGCGAGACGGTGATCTGTGCCATCGCCCGTCGAACGAAAAGCACCCCTCCTGCGTGAAGCAGCGAGATGATGAGGATGATCGTTGTAGGGAGGGCGAGCCAGAGCGGGACGCTCTGCGCAAGCACGAGTCCGCTAAATGCTGTGGTGGCGAGAATCACGGAGCTGAGGGCAAAAGCCTGATCAAAAGGCATGTGTCAATTCTTCGAGTTGCGTGGCATGGAGCACTCGATCAGCTTGCACCGTGTTCGTGGGTGCCGTCCGGTCCGACCAGGGTACGACCGCCACCGTATAGCCCCGCTCGCCTTCGTGGGTGAGCGGGGGGGGTTCGCCGTAATGACCGACTCCACTGGTTTCAGGTGGCTGCCGTTCGCACAACGCCAGCAGGCGCAACATCGCCAAGAGATGATCGGGTCCAGACCCGTGTCCTGAATCTTCTGTCCCCACGACGAGTCGCACGGGGTAGGCCCGCTCCGTCAGTTGCCAGAGGAGTGATGCTACGAACGTCACACTTCGTTCGAAGAGAGGTTCGCGTTCTTCGGGGGCCACGGTTGAGAGGACGACTGTGATGCGCCGTTGATCCTCCGCTTCGGTTTCCCGCACGATCAGCTGTGACGTGCGAGCGGTTGTCATCCAATGGATGGCCCGCGAGTCATCGCCCGGTTGATACAGGCGGAGGTTGTACAGTTGGGTCCCATGTCCTCGTCGTGGGAGGGACTCCCCTTGCCCTTCGCTGACCAATTCATCCACGAATCGCAAGGTGAGCGGCTTGATGGGAGGACTAACGAGCAGGTGCGCTTCCGTGGAGTAGAGCCCTTTCTTGAGGAACAGTCCAAAGGGAAATAGCGTCTGCGCTCGGATGCCTTCGAACCGGATCCAGCCCCGTTTTGTGGCAAGCAGTGGATAGGACAGGAGCACAGAACTCTGCGGGGGCAGGAGGTGAATAGCGAGGCCTCGGTCGACATCTTGGCCTTCGACGACGTCGAATAGGCGCAGGGAAAAGCTGGGCAGGTGCCGGTTCCGATTGGCGACCGAGAGTGTGAGGGTGGTCGGCTCGTTGGCCATAATGAGATCGGGCACATGCCGACGAAATTCCAATCGACGAAGACAGTGCTCCGACAGCAGTCCGGAGATCACGATGAGGCTAAGCATCATCGCGAGGAGTAAGTAAAACAGATTGTTGCCGGTGTTGATGGCGGCGAGCCCGATCCCGAGTGTGAAGAGAAGAAACCTGGTCCCTTCAGACGTGAGACGAATCGACCGCCATCGGGACATGCCCCGGACGAAGGAGAAGGCTGGGGAGATACGGAGGTTGAGGAGTGGGTGTTTCACGCACGTAGTTCATCCAGTGGACCGACAGCAGGATGCTCAAAAGGGCCAGACTTCTCACCCGCCCATTCCTGGCGGCTACTTCACCCGCCCGCCCTGAGTCTGCCAAGACAGCCTCTTCGCCCAGGGACGCGCATTGCCCCAAGCAAGGCCGCAGCGAGCGAAGAGGCGAGTCGTACTTTGTGCGTACGTCGAGCCTCTGAGCGAAGCGAGAACGCCGCTGGCGGACATTTTCAGCATCCTGCTAGACAGGGACGGGAACGGTCTCGACAATGTCGAGCACCATGCGCTCCGCCTGTTCGAAGCTCTGTGTCCGCATGCCATGGGCTCGGTTCAGCATGACGCGGTGGGACAGTACGATCGGCGCAAGTTCTTTGATGTCGTCGGGGAGGCAATAGTCGCGTCCGCGGACGACCGCCAATGCCTTGGCCGCTTTGCTCAGCCCCATCGCTCCGCGTGTACTGACTCCCAGGGATAAGAGCTCGCTCTGTCGCGTCGCCTGCACGATCGCGAGCAGATAGTCCGTCAAGCTCTCTTCCATGTGGACCTGATCCACGCGGGTCTGCAATGCCAATACTTCCTGGGCTGACAGCACCGCTTCCAGTGTTTCAGCAGGATGCAACGAATGCGGACGGTCGAGCACCTTCCTCTCTTCCTCGAGCGTGGGATATCCAATACAGAGGCGCATCAGAAACCGGTCGAGTTGGGATTCCGGAAGGGGGAACGTCCCGTGATATTCGGTAGGGTTCTGTGTGGCGATGACCATAAAGGGTTGCTCAAGCGGATGCGTCTGATTATCGACGGAAATCTGTGCTTCACTCATCGCCTCCAGGAGACTGCTCTGGGTCTTCGGCGTGGTGCGATTGATCTCGTCGGCCAGCACGATATTGGCGAAGATCGGACCCGGTATGAACTCAAACCCCTGTTTTTGCCGGTTAAACATGGAGACGCCGACGATGTCGGAAGGCAAGAGATCGCTGGTGAATTGAATGCGCTTGAACGAACAGTCTAGCGATCGGGCCAAGCTGTGTGCCAGCGTGGTTTTTCCGACGCCAGGAACATCCTCGAGTAGAAGATGGCCACGGGCGAGAAGGCAGACCACGGCCATCTCGATAACGTGGGTCTTTCCCTTGATGACCAGCGCAATATTGTCCTGGATTGACCGGATGGTGTGAGCTGAACTCATGTTGGGATCAGTGGTCCTGGTAGTTCAGGAATGCATGGTGATCTGACACGATCGAAGTCTAACAAAGGGTCTGTAGATGGTCAATTTTCCCATGAGTTCTTGCATCGACCGGCCTGGAAAGGGCGACTCGTAGGGTTTTGCGCCGGCCGGGCTGCTCGCGTTCAGCTTTATCAGGCTGCGGAAAGACTATATCCTGCACACGAGAACTTCGAGGGTTCGCTTGCGTGTCACAGCAACAGCAGTACCGTCCCGCAGGATGCCCCACAAGTCCGTCCAGCAAAGCCCTTCCAATTCTCTCTACCTCTCTTTAGGGGAGCAGCCGGGTTGCCCTTTACTGCGCGCATCGAACGACCGGCATCCATCTAATTGATCCTTCCAAGCTCGCTCGTTATCCCTTCAGGGATGGGGGCTGATTGATCTTCCACTGCGCGCGTCCAACGAGGGCCTTCTCAGGCCGCGCGTTGCGCGAGCACAGAAGATCATCAGGCTCCATCCCCTCCTCAGCTCTGCGAGCAAGAAGGGCACCTGGCTGCTCCCCCCATGCTGGCGGACTTTTTCAGCCTCCTGCTATTCCGGAACGAGGATCAGCATCCATGGAGGGGTTTCTTCCCCCATGTCAGAAAACCGTCGGGCGGTACTGCTGGCAGGAATCCCTGGAAAGACGGCTCCACGGCGAATCTCAACGGAACGGAAACGATAGGCGGGGGCCTGCGTCGGGTACAGGGGGAGGACTCGTGGAATCTCTCTGCGCAACGGGCCGCAGTCTGACAGGTTCAGGGTCTCGCCGAGCGCAAGGCGGGAGAGCCGCTCGAAGATCTCGCCGAAAATCGTCGGGAGATTGTCTGATGTGAAGGGCTGATTGTCAGGTCGATAGCGGGCGTCGTCGAGGAGTTGTGCCAGGATTTCCCAGAAGACCTGGCTATCGACGGCTCCGAGGGCGCAGAGGAAGCTTCGGCGCGCCAGTAGGTCGAGTAGGGCGAGGGGGCCTCGAATCTCGAACTTCCATGGCGGAAAGAGGAGTGCACGGTCCCCATGCTGGACCTCCAGGGCCGGTTCGCCGGAAAAGTGGGTCTGCCGAAACGTGCCTTTGGTTCGATGGAGTTCTTGAGTGATAATGTGATCGGACAATCGGGTCGGTTCGTAGGCGAACGTGGGTGTCGCGGGAGCCCAGCAGGTCGCGATCGTGTAGCGGGGTGCAAGCTTTCCAGCTTGATCGAGTTTGCCCAGGTCGAACATGTCCTGGTTTCCGTAGAATTGAAACGAGAGCCCAGTCCGGGATCGCAGGCCGTTGAGTCGTTCCCGTTCCGGATGGAGTGGACCGCCCAGCTTTGAGCCTGGCTGAAGCCGATCGAGGCTATGAAGAATCAACTCGCGCTGTCGCTGTTGAAGGGGGGCTACGCATAGCTCAACAAGTTCCGTGGCAAACGAGAGGTCGCCGGCTCCCAGATCGAGCAGCGAGGCCACGTCTGCGTCGAGCAGCAGGTCAAAGGGATTGGGATGGGAGTGGGCGAACACCTCAATCTCTTCGCTGCGGAGGGAGGTCACTGGCCACTGGGATATCGGGCCCTCAACGACGCCGAACCACACACAGAGGGCCCGCACGGCTTTTGTCGGGGGGAGTCCTGTGAGTTCCTTGAGTCGGGGGCCGGGGAGATCCTGAATTCGTGCGGCTTCTGAGTTTCCCAACGCCAGGGTAATCGCATCTCGGATGATGATGGGAAGTTCGACGCGGTGGGCTTCTTCGATCAACCGTTTCAACGTCGCAGTGAGCTGCCTGGCCTCAACAAGTTTGCGTGAGGCCTCCCACTCCTTGTCGCGTTCCTGCAAGAGCTGGGTGACCTGTGAACGAAAGTCTGCAAGGACCTGTGCGGTAGAATTCATGAGTCGGTTGGTGCGGGACGCGTGATAGGAGATCGGTGGATGTCAGTTGGTGAATGTGTGGCAGCATAACGACCTGGTCCATGAGCGTCAAGGTTGCCGTCTTGCCCCTCCCGAGAGACCTGTGTTAGGTAGAGGCTATGTGCAAGACACCAGTGCTGCTCGCTACACGAGCGATCTTCGTGATATTCAAGGCGCTGTTGGTCATCGCGGCATTGTGGTTTACCGTGGCCTGCACGAGCGGAGGAGGCGCCAGGCCTTCTGCCTCCTCAGAGGATGGGCATCATGTGCCGTTCAAGGAATGGCAGATCATTGATACGGCGACGGGGCAGCCCGTTTCTCTCGACCAATGGGCGGCGTTGTTGCTCCAACAGGACATCATTTATCTTGGCGAGGAACATCACAATCGGTTTCATATCGATGCGGCGCTGACGGTGCTGCGGAGGTTGAAGGCGGAGGGACGTACGCCGGCCTTGGCCATGGAAATGTTCGGCTGGGACGGCCAAGCGGCATTGGATCGGTATGTCTCCGGGTTAGAAATGAACCGTCAGGAATTCCTGGAGGCTGTCCGGTGGGGGCAGAACTGGGGTGGTTCGTACGAGGATTATGAACCGCTGGTGCGGCTGGCGAAAGAACAACATTGGACTGTAGTTGCCATGAATCCTCCGAAGCCGTTAGTGCGGATTGTCGCCAAGAAGGGGTTGGCTCAAGCGGAGGCTGATCCCATGATGACGCAATGGGGCATGAACGATGAGGCCATGGTCGACGATCCGATCTATCGGGCGCGGATTCTTCAGCAGCTCCAGGCCTGTCATGGCAAGGGGGACGAGAGCCTCTATCAGACGATGCTCGAAGCCGCCATGGTTCGCGACGAAGGGATGGCCAAGACGTTGGTCCAGCGCCTCAACCAGATTCGCTTGGAGGCCGATACCATGGCTGGGCCGCTGGTGAGCTATACAGGGGCCGGACACATTCAGTACAACCTTCCGGTTCCAAAGCGAGTGGCTCGCCGCCTCACCGATCGGGTCCGCCAGGTCACCGTCTATATGACGTCTTTTGAAGTGGGGCGCATCGAGGAAATACAAGACATGATCCGTGAGAAGATTGCGGACTATCTGTGGCTGACACCGGTCAGCGCGCAGGGGCCGCCTCGCCGATGTTGAGAATAGTGCGGACCCCTTGACAGTTTCCACGGTCTGTTTCAGACTACGTCGCAACACCATTTGGAGTTGTTCGCGATTGGGAACGCAGCGCATGCAAAACAAGATCCCCTGTTCCGCTGTGCGGTTAAGCCTCCTGGATCCTCCGATGATCCAGGCGGTGGTTGATCGCAATGCCTTTCACATCGGTAATCAGTACCTCTCTGAAAATCGCGTTCGGATCGTCGAGGCCGATGATGCCCAGATTTCGTCCGCCGTCAT
>DASQFV010000355.1:0-7323 GCA_035632975.1 Nitrospiraceae bacterium | reverse complement strand
CCTCTGGGTTCCTCTCGGCGTCGGAAGGGCCGCCTTTGCCGCTTCGCCATAGAGGACAACCTCCCTAGCGGGTCTTTGGCCTCATTTAAGGTATCCGTGAAACTACGGCTCGCTCGCTGTGACTCTACGCTACGGAAGCAGTGCATCTCCCGCGACGTTCGAAGCCACCGGGGTGAAAATGAACCCCAAGACCGGAGGGAACCACCACATGACGGTCTCGTCCGATTGTACGATTCGTACCTTCGTTGCACCGAGTTTCCTGGCCTGATCCGCGAAACTCTGGACTGTCGCGTCTAGTGAAGCGTCTCCTATGAGCGGTTTGGACATGAACAGGTTGACCGCGTAGTTCCTCGTGTTGATGTGCGTCAGCTTGTCACCGTCTACTCCTTTAATGCCGTGCGTATTAGAAGCGAGGTCGGATATTGAGCAGCCAGCGGCAGCTCCCATTGCACATACGAGCATCGCCATAGCGGAATATCTCATGGTCTTCTCCTTTAGGTGGACACACGCCCATTCGTGTGTACGTTACACTCTATCCCAATAGACAGACTGCAATCCGGTCAAAATTGCTCACCTTTAAAAAATTCATCCGCACACAGCTTCGTCCGGCTCGAAATCAACGATGCCTCGTGAAGGGGGACTGGTCGTGGAGGACAATATTAAGAAGTGCGCTATTTGGAAGAGACCTTCTTGTCTTCCGGCTTTGCGGGCAACCGGGGGCTCACGAGTTCGATGCGCACGATCGGCGCCATGAGTTGCAGGGGCCCTTCGAATTGCACGAAACTCGGAGCCTCATCGACCAGGATCCAACAGGTATAGTGAAACTCGGCCGGGATCTTGCCGATGGCCTTACCGAATAATTCTCGAATCATGCCGATCTGCGGGGTAAAGACGTACTGCGTCGCCTTAGTCGCCGCCTCGCCGATCTGAACGGGGTGCTCATCGATGGCACGCAGCTGCACTTTGACGACCTGGGGCGCCGGCGTGAACGCGAGCACGCTCACCGTTTCGTCGGCGCCCTTCTGGAGGTTCTTCGACACGGTGATCAACATGCCGTTGTAGACATCCTTGGGCAGATCCACCTGCCCGCTCAGCACCTCCGCTTTCCCATCCTCCCCCGGTTTTTTTGAGCGCACCGTGTATTCCGCCGTGCCTCGGTCTACGGAGATCTCGATCTGGTCCGGAAACGACGGGCCGCTTTGGACCAGACGATAGCTGATCATCGTAAACACCCGCTGTTGCGAGAAGGCCACTTTCTCATCGTGCAGGGAGCCGTCCTTGAACCGGAACACCAACTGGCTTTCAACCAGATCGCCCTCTTTGACCACCTGGGTCATCTCACCCTGGCCCAGGATCTCCCCGGCAAGTGACCGCACGAGGAGAAAGCCATGGGTCACGCCCTCCGGAAACCGCACCGAGATTGGAGCGGCATTTACAGGGACGGACACAAGAGCGGCGAGCACCAGGATGACCGCGAGGCATGCGCTGGCCGAACGATGGCCCACAAAGATGCTCAGACGACACGACATAATCGTGACTCCTTTATTCTCTCAGCAACTCAGCCACGGGCTGGAGTCCTTCTATATGCTGAGAGACAACATTCCGATCCGCCAGCCCGAATCCGCGAACCAGGATCTTGCGCTCAGTTTCAAAGATGAGAGTGAGGTCTCAGGAACACGACTCCTTCCTTCGTGACCATCCCGCGAGGCACCGATCGTTTTGTCGCAGGAGGACGGAGACGATTGGCACGAACCACGGAGTCCTCGATATATCCACAATTGATACATCGTCTTGCTGGGTACATGCAGCCTGCTTCATCTCTCAGGTCATCGAAGGTTTCGCGTACGAGCAGTCCCCTGCACCGTTGACAGATCATAGATCCTCCTTCTGTTTTCTTTGTCGTTCAAATTTGAGGCTCATGTGGGTGCAGGGGCGCCGGTTCAGGCGACACGCTGCTCCCTCATCGAGAATTGCGTCTGGGTTTCCATCCACGTTCCGCACTCGACCTTGGACTGGGCGCAGGTTGGACACAGATGCGGCCCCAGGGCTTTCGAGGTGTAGCACACCTCCAGATCCGCTGAACCACATTCACAGCAGAAGGCCAGATCCATACGGAAGAGGTCTGGGGACAATCGAGCCACTCGGCAGGTCACGATGTCACCTCCTCTGTTCTTAGATAAGCGGTGACTGTCAACGGCAGTATGCCCGGAAGATAGGTTGCAATCTGCTCAATATTGCTCATGTGCAAAAATTGATGCGGATGATGCGCGGCAAGGCATACTGGACGGTAGCCGGCGAGGAACGTGGGGCTGTAATAGCGCCAAAAGATGAGGTCGAGGATGATGAGGCTCGTCACGCTATTCCCCAGCAGGACCGCGAGAGAAAACACCAGCCTCGCTGTCATATCAAGACCTTCGACCCACGCGCACGCGCTCGTGATCAGGATCGAAAACAGGTAGCCTCGCCACGTTTTGGAAGGTTCCAACAAGTGAATGGTACCGCCTGATGGGTCCTGGTAATTCTTCCGATTCGAGCAATTTTGACCAGATTGCGCGTCGTGCTCGGTGCAGAATAGATCCAGCCTCAATCCTGACGTCGTCTGATGCCCGAGTGTCAGAACGCCTTTCCGTGAAGCCGATGGCTCCAGGATACTGACTCTGTACTGCGAGGAACTATGAGCAGACTACAAGAGATGTGGCTGTCAGTTAGAGCATGGTCAGTGGGTGAGTGCATTGTACTAAGTTAAAAACATTCTTAAACGGAGGTGATATATGAGCACCATACTCCTCGTCATCCTGATCCTATTCCTTGTTGGCGCGTTGCCTACTTGGCCTTACAGCGCGAACTGGGGTTACGGCCCCAGCGGTGGGCTAAGCTTGGTCCTCTTGGTCTTGGTCGTTCTGTTGCTGACTGGTAAGATTTAACAGGCTGCGGAAAAAGTTGCTGGCCCGCGAGAACCTCGGTGGCTCGAACGTGTGCCTGCGACAATATCGCCCTCCAGGATTAGCATGCTCTCCCCGACTTATTGTTGATGTCGCGCCGGGCGAGTGCCTTGTCTATCTCCTCATGTTTCTCAAGACTGAGCAATTTTGACCAGGACGAGACCGGTCTTTTAGCCATACTGGCAATGCGTGCTCATTCGTCTCTAGGGCAGAGCTATTAGATAGTTCCGAACAAAGGAGGAATTCCATGAAGAAGGCATTCATCTCGGTTGGATTGGCGATCCTGCTCGGCGCGAGCGTTACCCCGGCTTGGGCACTGTTCGAGTCCGACAGGGAGCTCAGTGAAAAAGCAACCGTCAGCATGATCGACGCGATTAAGACTGCGGAACAGGCAAAGCCCGGAAAAGCGGTTGAAGTGAATATGGGTAAAGACGACGGCCGGGTCGTCTACAAGATTGAAATCGTGGATGGGAAGAAAACCCATAAAGTCTATGTGGACGCCATGACCGGAAAGGTACACGAAATCAAATAACCCCCATTCCCGTTTCTGCAACCACGAGTGGCCACCCATGCAGATCCAGTATATGGGGGGCCTTGATCACCGGCATGCATGATTGGAGAACGGCGAGTGTGCTCGCCCGTCGAGTATTGTTGATGGCACCTGTGGCTCCCGAGATTGGCGACTATGATCGACAGAAGCACCGCTCGTCCGCACAAGAAGAATCCGGCCATACAGGTATTTGCGCTGCTACTTGTCATCCTGCTTATAGTCGGGCTGAACGGCTGTAGTCGTCTCACCGTTCGCCAAAACACTAATGGCAAGGTGTTACATGGCTCTCTCAGTGGTCACCCTGTTGAACATGTGGTGATTCTGGCCATTGATGGTCTCGAGCAAGCCACGCTGGTCAAATATCTCACGCAGAATCCTCCACGAAAATCAGGAGGCTTACACGATCTGCTCGGCGCGCGCGTCGATGCAAGCGGTCTTGTGTTGACGAAGGGCATTGCCGTCCAACAACCGACCACGGTGTTTCCTTCCTATACCTATGCAGCTTGGACGTCGCTGTTTACCGGCGTGTTCCCCGGCGCTCACGGTATTGCAGGGAATAGCTTGTTTTTCAGGGAACGTGAAATCGCGAGATATTACACGGAGTATCATATCGACGCGGTGAAGGCACAGCTGGGGGACGACTTCCTTTCCGACGATATTAACGATCAAGTGAAAACGATCTACGAGTATATCGGCCTGAGTGGCGGACAAAGCAGTGTCGTGCACCACATGCTCACGCGCGGGAGTGGGCAGGGAGCGATTAGACCTGACTTCGACACCCTGCTGAGTTATCGGCAAAATCGAAGTAAAGCCGTTGACGAGAACGCCCTGTGGGAAGCGGTGAAATCACTCCAAGGTTTCAATGGCGCATCCGAGGAAGGAGCGGAACTGCAGCTTCCGAGCCTGATGACGATTTATTTTGCCGGGCTCGATCATGCCGAGCATCTTTCCCCGGAGGATCCGGAGCAGGCACGCCTGGAATATCTCAAGCATCTCGATGACCTCATCGCGAAATTCATCGCGGGCGATCGCGCCATCGTGAGAAATCACCACGCCACACCGGTATCCGATGTGACGCCAGTCGACCCGATTCAGTGGCGGGGATTACGGAATGAACCAGTCATGCAACGGACACTCTTCGTGTTGGTGTCGGACCATGGTCATACTCCGATTGATTGGGACAAGGTCCTGGGTATTGAAGATCTCAAGGTGGCGTTCACCGAGCTGACCGACACAAGCGGGAAGGCCTATCATCTCGAAATTCCGGCGTTAGTCAACGAAAGCTTTCTGTCCAGGGTCCGTGCATTGTTTGGATTCTTATCCAATGGGACCATTTCCTGGGATGCGAATGTCGTCGCAACTTTAAATGGTGGCGCGCTCGGGTTCCATGTAAAGCCTGCACAGGGGCAGTGGAAGGATGATCCCGACTACCAAGGCGACATCGCCCCGATGTTGGAGCGCTTGCTGCTCACTCTCCACAAGAATGAGCAAGGGCCGGAAGCCGTACTCTATAAACACGGCAACCGCTACGTCTTTATTCCTTATCATTATGATGGGGCAACCATCCGATTATTGCCGGCAATGGATCTCGATCAGAGCCCGTTGAACAATGCCGCATACCCTATGGCGGTACAAAGGCTGAACGGGCTCGCGTCACGATTACCAATGGATCCTCAGAGTGCTCCGGACATCATTCTACTGGCCGACAGATCTAAGAAATTGACGTATCTCAACAAGCAGGACTGGCGGGTCCTCGAGGGACTCGACGTGGCCAAGCATCGACACTTTCACTCGGATCATGGGCATCTCAATGCCTCAGACTCGCTCGTGCCGATCATTTTCGTGAGAGGGGGACAGGAGGGAAGCGAAGCGCTGGCTACGATTTGCGAGGCTTCTGTGGTAGACGTTACCCCAACCATACTAG
Organism: Nitrospiraceae bacterium; assembly: GCA_035632975.1. Lineage (GTDB taxonomy): Bacteria > Nitrospirota > Nitrospiria > Nitrospirales > Nitrospiraceae > Palsa-1315. Next base: position 1,907 of record DASQFV010000355.1, on the reverse strand, counting down.
ACATTCTCGGACTGCTTCCGTCGTTTAATGCGGCTCTGCAGCATCGTCCCGATGAAATGAAGGGGCACTCGCTCACACCTACCATCGACCGCATTTTGACCAAGGCTCACCCGACGGGCAGTGAAAACGTCTGTGCTTCGCACATCACCGCTCCCCTCCCCAGAAAACCAGACTAGGGTATCTTCTTGCTACCTGAGCTATTTTGAACAGACCGCTGCCGGTCTTCTTGCCATAATGGCCAGTATGAAAGGAGGTTTGGAGATGACAGGGACCGATCGAAACGAATATGGAGACATCGCGATCTCACACAGGAGGAAGCCATCATGAACGCGGATCAACTCAAAGGGAAATGGATGCAGTTCAAAGGTGAGCTGAAACAGAAGTATGGCAAGTTTACCGATGACGACTTGAAGCAGATCGAGGGCAATTACGACAAGTTTGTCGGCAAAGCCCAGGAACGGTATGGCGATAGAAAGGATGAACTCATGAAATGGGCGGACGAGTGGCATCGGCGGCCGGCGCCGGCGCCGGAACCCGTGGGGAAAAAGTCCCGCTGAAATGGATGCGATCCAGGAGAGACATCTGATGCTACGCTTTCACAGTTCGGTTAAGGGGAGAATTATGAACACACGTTATGTTCTGACACTCTGCACGGCTCTGGTTGTCGGTGGGGCATTCCTCACCGGATCGGCGCACGCGCTTGAGAAGACCGATGCGACAACCCCGATCAACGACACATGGCTTACGGCGAAAACCAAGATCGCCCTCGCTGCCGATGGTCGGGTCAAAGGACGGCAGATCGATGTCGAGACCACGAAGGGACAGGTGTTGCTTCGCGGCAAGGTCGATTCCGACTCGGCCAAGCAAGCGGCGGAGAGCATTACCAAAGGGCTCGACGGCGTCAAGACGGTGAAGAACGACCTTGAGGTGGTCGCCCCGGCGATACGCGAAATGGTCGAGGACAAGGATGAGGCTATCACGACACGCGTGAAGGAACACATCGCGATGGACTCACGTCTGAAGAAAGCTGATATTTCTGTTCAGACTAATGCGGGGATCGTCTCGCTGACCGGCGAGGTCATGGACATCATGACTAGCGCCAATGCGTCCTGGACCACCCGGCAGGTCCCCGGCGTAAAGTCTGTCAAGAACGATCTCACAGTGAAGGAGAAGGCCTAAGGCCTCGGGAAGCGCATCGCTCGTTTTGGTTCGAAACGACTGAGTCAACGCAATCGCATGCACCACATTCATTTACAAGGAGGTTTCGTCATGAAGAAGTTGATCGTTCCGTTCATGTTCGCAATGATTCTAGGGGTCGGTATGGCATCCCTCTCATTCGCGGCTGATGAGATGGCCGCGCCAGGCACCCAGACGGTCAAAGGTGACCTGCTGAAGATCGACGGGGAGTTTTACGTGGTGAAGGATACCGCCGGCAAGGAAATCCGTCTGCATGTGGATAAGACCTCTCAGCTGGACGGCACCTTCAAAGCGGGGGACAAGATCGAGGCCCAGGCCACGGATAAGGGCCATGCCTCGTCTATTAAACAAGCAAAGCCGAAGATGTAGGTTCGGGGATACGAATGGAGAAGTTCAGGTATAGAAGTTGGGCCAGCTCTTCAAGGCTGGCCCAACACCTGGCAGAGCTGGGCCTTGAGTCTTAGCGAGGATGTGTGGCTGTCGTTCGATTATTTCGTGACGACAATCTCGACTCGACCTTCCCGCCGCAGTATGTTGATGCCGACATCTTTCGCATGGCCTTCAAGCGAGAGGTCAACGGTCGCGTCTCCAATCCTGAGATTCTTAATTTCGATATGCTCCAGGAACGGCGGCAAGACCGGTTGTGAGAAAGTTAGGCATGCATGCGGGGCATCAATTCGCAAACCGAGACAAGATTGGAGCAGGAGAAA
>DASQFV010000354.1:0-10326 GCA_035632975.1 Nitrospiraceae bacterium | reverse complement strand
GAGATCCTTCCACGTCCCCGCGACGCCGGGCACCACTGCCTGCACGCCGAGCCGGCCCTCGGTGCCGACCTCGCGCGCCACGCGGCTGACCTCGCCGGCGAAGGCGTTGAGCTGATCGACCATGGTATTGACGGTGTTCTTCAACTCGAGGATTTCGCCCTTCACCTCGACGGTGATCTTGCGGCTCAAGTCACCGCGCGCGACCGCGGTGGTCACGTCGGCGATGTTGCGGACCTGGCCGGTGAGATTGTTGGCCATGGAGTTCACGTTGTCGGTGAGATCCTTCCAGGTGCCGGCCACGCCGGGCACCACTGCCTGTACGCCGAGCCGGCCTTCGGTGCCGACCTCGCGAGCCACGCGTGTGACTTCTGAGGCGAACGAGCGGAGCTGCTCGACCATCGTGTTGATGGTTTCCTTGAGCTGCAAAATCTCGCCACGCACATCCACGGTGATCTTGCGGGAAAGATCGCCGTTGGCCACGGCGGTGGTCACGTCGGCGATGTTGCGGACCTGGCCGGTGAGGTTGGAGGCCATGGAGTTCACGTTGTCGGTGAGATCTTTCCAGGTGCCCGCCACGCCTTCGACTGCGGCCTGGCCGCCGAGCTTGCCTTCGGTGCCGACCTCGCGCGCCACGCGGCTGACCTCGCCGGCGAAGGCATTGAGCTGATCGACCATGGTATTGACGGTGTTCTTCAACTCGAGGATTTCGCCCTTCACATCGACCGTGATCTTGCGGCTGAGGTCGCCGTTCGCGATGGCCGTGGCTACGTCGGCGATGTTGCGGACCTGGCCGGTGAGATTGTTGGCCATGGAGTTCACGTTGTCGGTGAGATCCTTCCACGTCCCAGCGATGCCGGGCACCGTCGCCTGGCCGCCGAGCTTGCCGTCGGTACCGACCTCGCGCGCCACACGCGTGACTTCCGAGGAGAAGCTGTTGAGCTGATCGACCATGGTATTGACGGTGTTCTTCAACTCGAGGATTTCGCCCTTCACATCGACCGTGATCTTCCGCGAAAGATCGCCGCGCGCCACAGCCGTGGTCACCGTCGCGATGTTGCGCACCTGCGTGGTGAGGTTGGTCGCCATGGCGTTGACCGAGTCGGTGAGATCCTTCCAGGTGCCCGCCACGCCCGGCACCACCGCCTGCCCGCCGAGACGGCCGTCGGTGCCGACCTCGCGCGCCACGCGCGTCACCTCCGACGCAAACGAGCGGAGCTGCTCGACCATCGTGTTGGTAGCCTCCTTGAGCTGCAAAATTTCGCCGTGCACATCGACGGTAATCTTCTTGGACAAGTCGCCGTTCGCGACCGCGATGGTCACGTCGGCGATGTTGCGCACCTGCGCGGTGAGGTTGCCGGCCATCTGGTTGACCGAGTCGGTGAGATCCTTCCACACGCCCAACACGCCCTTGACCTTCGCCTGACCCCCCAATTTGCCCTCGGTGCCGACCTCGCGCGCCACGCGGGTCACTTCGGAAGTAAAAACCGAGAGTTGCTCGATCATCGTGTTGATCAGCCTCGCCGAGCGCAGGAACTCGCCCCTGAGCGGGGTCCCGTCCACCTCCAGCTCCATCGACTGCCCGAGATCGCCCTTGGCCACCGCGCCGATGGTCCGCGCGATTTCGGCCGTGGGTCGCACCAGATCGTCGATGAGCGTGTTCAAGAAACTGACCTTCGCCGCCCACCCGCCGATCGCCCCCGGCAGCTGGATGCGTTGCATGAGCCGGCCCTCCTTGCCGACCAGCCTGCTCACCCGCGCGACTTCCTCCGTGATGCGATGCTCCTGCGTGGCGATCTGATTGAAAACCTCCGCGATCCGCCCATTCGTTCCGTCCCATTCCCCTGGCAAGCGCACCGAGAAATCCCCATCGTGAAACGCCGTCATCATCGCGAGAATCCGTCGCGAATGAGCCTCAGAGGAATTCTTCTCGGGAACCTGCCCCGCTTTCGGCCTGACGGGCTTGCCATTGCCCAGCATGGCCTCGGACGGTGAGTTCTTGCGGGAGGAGAAGATCGTTGTTTTGTTCATGGCTCGTTCCTTGTTTATTGAGGAGGTTTGAAGAATACGTTGTTGCCGGAGCGTGGTGGCGCTTCTACCTCTCACTCAACAGTCTCTCTGCACACTTCAACTCATCGATGTCAATGCAGGTGCCCAGGAATTTGACGAGGTTGCCGTGGGCGTTGCGCATCGGGACGGATCGGGCTAGGTGCCAACGATACGCGCCATCAGACGCGCGATGAAACCGCGCCTCCATCTTGAAGCCCTCGCCCGAGCGCGCGCCTTCTAAGAAAATTCTACCTGCCCGATCACGGTCATCGGGATGGAGCGCCAGTATCCAGGCTTCAGGACGAGTGCGGATGAACTCCATCGTTTGGCCGGTGTAGTTGATCCAGACGTCGTTGACGAAATCAATCCTGCCATCCGGCATATTGGTCCAAATTATCACGGGCATCGATTGCGCGAGGTCACGGAAATACGCTTCGCTATCGCGCAGCGACTGCTCCATCTGCTTGCGCTGGGTGAAGTCCTCGATGGCCAGCAGTATCCGTTGCGTCTGTTTCTGTGAGTTGACGATACGCCTGGCATTGAGCACCATGATGCGGTGGCCCAGTGACGCGAATTCATGCTCGATCTGGTATTCTTCGATGCTGGTGCGCTGCGGCAGCATCTGTTCCAGCAGCTCGCGCAGGCGCGGGATGTTCCACTGCTGGTTGCCCAGGTCGTAGAATAACGTGCCGATCGTCTCACGCGGCGCGACGCGGAAGGTGCGGTAGTAGGCGCGATTGGCGCTTTCGACACGCAGCTGTTCATCGAGCACCACCAACGGCTCGCGCACGGTGTCGACTATGTTCTCGGCCAACTCCAGCGCGTCGGCGATGGCTTGCTCGCTGCGCTTGATGGCGTCGATGTTCAGCAGCACCAGCACTATGCCGTCCACCTTGTTGTCGGACGTCATGTAGGGGCGTACGCGCAGCGAATGCCAGTGACCGTCTTTGTCACACACCTTATGTTCCTGCTCACGCACCTCGCCGATGACTTCGGCGCTGAGGGTCTCCAGGTCGAGCGGCAATTCCGCGTGGGCAGCTAAAGCGAGGGTGTGCTGGAGGTGACCAATCGGCCGCCCCACGTCGGTAGCCCGCAAATCGAACTGCTTTCCCGCCTGCGGGCTGAACCGGCGGATGGTCAGGTCGCGCCCCAGCACCACAATGACGAGCTTGGCCGAGTTCTGGAGGTTGACCAGGTCGTTGTTGAGGCGGTTGAGCTCGACGTTCCGATTTGACATCTCCTCGTTGACGGTGGTCAGCTCTTCATTGGCCGACTCCAGCTCTTCCTTGGACGTCTCCAGTTCCTCATTGATGCTCTGCAATTCTTCGTTGGCCGACTGGACTTCCTCGCCTGCCGCCTGGAGTTCCTCGTTGGCCGCTTCGTGCTGTTCCTGCATGGATTGGAGGTACTCGCGGGTCTCGGCGAGGTCGGTTTCGAGTTCGGCGATGCGGCGCGACTCCTGTTGTGTGCTCAGAGGCGGCGCGGCCGGCTGCAAGCGCAGCGGCGCGAGGGCGGCCACGCTTCCTGACTCGTCCACTTCCTCGAATACGACCAGGAAACAGCGCTCTCTTAAGTTTTTCAGCGGGATCACCTCCACCTGGATCGTCCGGGTTACGCCGTCGCGCTTGACCCGCACGTTCTCGGTGCGCACGGTCTTGTTCCCCTGCTTGGCCTGGTTGATGGCGGTACGCAGCGGCAGCATCAGCCCTTCGCGCGCCATCTTCAGCACGTCGAAGCTCGCCCTGCCGGCCGGGGGCTCCAGGTAGGCCCCCGTCGGCCCGCGGAACTGCAGGACTTGAAGCAGGTCGTTGATGAGCACCCCCGGCGGAGCGAACTGGCTGACGGCGATGCGGTCGGCCTCGCGCTGCGCGTTCAGCTCGCCACGAAAACCCTCCGAGGGCTCCACTCCCTCCAGCCCCAATGGCCGCATCCGAAGGGGCGGCAGGTGTCCAGATGGGGTTTGTTCGCCCTGCTCTTGCTTGACCGGCATATAAACCCTCTGGGTCGGCCCGGACTTCTTGGAGAAGATCTTGTGTTTCCGGTCCACCGGTTCGAAGAGGTGGGTGAACCCGCCGACGGATTCCGAGGCGCCGAGAATCAGGAACCCGTGAGGTTTGAGCGCGTAATGGAATGTGGGGAAGGCCTTCTGCTGCAGGCTGGGCTCCAGGTAGATGAGTAGATTTCGGCAACTGATGAGGTCCATGCGCGAGAAGGGCGGGTCGGCGATGAGATTCTGCCGGGCGAAGACCACCATCTCGCGCAGCGACTTCACGACGCGGTAACCGCCATCCTCCTCGCGGAAGAACTGCCGCAGGCGTTCGGGGGAGATGTCCTGCGCGAGAGTCTTGGCGTATAGGCCGAGGCGGGCCTTCTCGAGGAGTTTTTCGTTGAGGTCGGTAGCGAACACCTGGATTTTGCGCACATGCGGCACCCTCAGCGCCGCTTCTGCAAACGATATAGCGAGGGAATAGGCCTCCTGGCCGGTGGAGCAGCCGAGCACCCAGCAGCGGACCGGATCGTCGCTGCGCTGGGCCAGGAGCCTGGGTAGGACGTCGCGCTGGAGCGCCTCGAACGCCTCGGGGTTGCGGAAGAAACTGGTCACGCTGATGAGCACGTCGGAGAAGAGCGCGTCGAGTTCCTGGGAGTTGCCCCGGAGAAACCTGGCGTAGTCCTCCAGCCGGTCCTGCCTGGTGAGAATTAAGCGCCGGGTGATGCGCCGCTGGATAGTGCTGGACTTGTAGAGCGAGAAGTCGACGCCGCAATGGTTGCGAAGGAGCACCATGATTTTCTTATAGCCGTCTTCCGCGCCATTCTCCTCGTCCTTCGTCCTGTGCTCGGCCTCGTCGCGCGCCTGCCCTCCGCCCGTGGACGGCGTCCCGCGTCCTCCCGAGGGCAGCGGCGCGTCGTCATCCTGGTGCGCTATCGCTTCCGCGTGATCCTTCTCCCCGCGCGTCGGTAATTCGAGCGGTTCCCCGGCGACGTACGGATGCTTGGCGATCCGCCCCAGTTCTTTGGCGATGTCCTCCGGCGACAGCACCAGATCGACGCAGCCGGCCGACATTGCGCTGCGCGGCATCGAGTCGTACTTGGCCGAGTCGTCCTGCGCGAAGGTGATCCCGCCTTCGGCCTTGATCGCTTCCAGCCCCAGCGTGCCGTCGCTGGCCGTGCCGGACAGCACGACGCCGATGGCCTGCTCGCGCTGGTCCTGCGCCAGCGATTCAAAATAGGTATCGATCGGCCGATGCGGCACGCGCGTCCGCACGCGCGGCTCGAGCTTCAGCACGCCCTCCACGATGCTCAGGTTCGTGTCGCGCGGAATGACATAGATATGATTCGCCTCGACCGGCTGGTTATTCGTAATCTCGCGCACCGGCAGCGCAGTGGCGCGCGAGAGGATTTGGGTCAGCGCGCTATCATGGTCCGGATCAAGATGCTGCACCAGCACGAACCCCATGCCGGTATCCAGCGGCAGATGATTGAGCAACTGCGTAAACGCCTCCAGCCCGCCGGCGGATGCGCCGATGCCGACGATGGGCATGACGGTTGCCGTCCGGCCTGCCGACGGCCGGATCTCGGGCCGCGCGCGGTCGCCCGGTTTTTCGGTCTGCCCGTCAGGCGGAACCAGTCGAGGCGCTGCACGCTTCCCGCCTGGGTGTATTTCTCCGGAACGTTTTCCCTTGCCACGTGGCGTTTTCATATTGCTCGGCTTTCAATCTCGTTGAGTGGTGTGGAGCAGGGTGCGAATCGCTTCACCCTTTCCCCAAACTACGCCGTGCGCGACGGATAAAGAAGCGGGCTGGATGTGATTTTATTATCCGCGGCGAGGGCAACGCAATAGCCCGTCACAGCGATCTCTGTCATTTTGGCTGCTTCCTCACGAGTGGCGAGTAAAGCAGAGCTTTCGGGGTGCATATTCAGATATTGGGGGGTTATGCATACTAGGGAGATCCCTAGTCGGGGCTTCAGACAGTTTGTGACGCCGAGTTGGGGTGTGGTATAAGCGAGGGGACCACGCTCCGTGACGATTCCCATCGTACTCAATAGGGTGATGATGCCTGCATCCTCCGACGCTCCAAAATTCTTGTTACAGGCCCGAATCAAAGAATTTGCCATTCCGCCGATCACCGACGGGTTGGTCATCGGGAGGGAGGCCTCGATCGGTACCGTCGCCCTCCAAAAGGCTCTTAATCTGCTCGTTCCCGAATACTTCGAACATATCACCATCGACGACGAGGTCGTTGCCGACGTGCTGATCAAATCGATTCTGCTCCGACGTTTGACGAAAGACCGCCTGGTCAAATTCCTCATCGAGCAGATCAAACCATTCATGAGCCCCCAAGACATCATCCACGTGCAATTGGACCTGGAGATATCGCTGACCGGAGAATTCGAGTGATCGGACTCACCGCTCAGGATGCCCTGACCCCGAACATCATCGCGGTCGGGGAAGAGATGCGTCCGCGCGATGTGGCCATCGATCCACTGTGCGAGGTCTTTGCTGTTTTCAAAGAGCCCCCCTCTTCGCTAACGCCACTCCACCCCCCATTCCTTGGCTTGGTGGAGCGCGAACGGGTCGGATCTTATCCGCTCCGAATCTTCGCCGATCTCATCTCCAGTGGAAATACATTCACTCTCGAACGCTCGACCCCGCTTGCCCACGTCGTGTCTCGATTTGAACACTTTAGCGACAATGCAGTGGCCGTCCTCGGGTCTCCGCAACAGTTCGTTGGAGTCGTGACTCGCCGCAGCCTGCTCGAAACCCTTTTGGAACACGAGCGCCGACTGCGGTCTTGCGACTTAGACGCACAGGCCGGTCCGATGACGTTGTTATCGGAACCTCTTCCTGTTGAGGAAACCACGCCATCTCGAAAGTTCAGGCGCGCCGTCCAGCGCCTGGCGACCGAATGGATCCTCAGTGAGAGTCGGGAGCGGCAACATCTAGCGGGTGACATTCACGATCGACTGCGGCAGCTCCTCTTCGTGGCGCGATTACATTTGGATCAAGCGCAGCAACCATCGGTGCGAGGGCACTCGTCGGCCAGCCTTAGAATCGTGGATCAGTTGCTGGAAGAATCTCTCGCCTATACCCGGCTATTGATCGAGGAGTTGACTCCGTCAGGCCTGCAAACAGGCGACCTCATTAGTAGTGCTTTTGATATGTTGGCACTCGATATGCGCCAGCGGGGATACCAGGTTCACGTGGCGGCCGTTCCTTCGAATCTTCGATTCTCCGACCCGGTAACCGCCTTTCTTTACCGAGCCGCCCGTAGCTTTCTCAGACAGGGCATGGGTGAAGGTCTATCCTCGCTCATCAGCGTGTCCGTGGAAGGCGAACCGGCATCGATTGCACGTGTGAAGGCGGCGATTAACGGAAAGACTCGGTCGTCCGAAGCCAAGGATGCACCACTGTTTGGACCGATGATTGAAATGAGTTTGGCCGGAATTCAAGCACGCGGCCAGCTCTTGGGCGTTGCGGTGAGTGTGGAATCTTCGCCCGGGACGGCAACTGCTCTGGTGCTCGATGTTCCTCTGCTAGGATCTTCCGACCTCCTCTGATTTCACGTCATCGGGTGTCGGTCTCCAACCGTACGCTTTCAGGCATACCCCAATTATCGCATCTCTCGCCATTCTACCTCTCCCAGCATCGACTTGGTGAGTGTGTGGGCTAGGGCACTCGATCCTTCAAACTGGGGTGATTCCCAGGGCGATAGCGAAGCAGGCGACAGTAGACTGCGCCTGTGCATAGAGGCACCTAGTTACGTCACGAACGAAAAAAACATAGAAGGAGGTTCACCATGAACACGATGATTTCCGAGAGAGCGGAGGTGACCAAAAGGCAGTTCACCCAGCGGAGCTGCAAGCGTTGCCGCGGGCATATGGAACCTGAGATGTGCATCGATCTTAAAAATGACAGCGGGTACAGCACTTGTTGGGTTCTCCGTTGCATCCAGTGCGGCGACATGGTGGACGAGACGATTCTGCAAAACCGCTCCTTGTTCAATCCCGAGAACGTCCTTGTTGCCGCAGCTTGATCGAGTTGATCGAGAAAACGGCGGTTCACCTGCGTATTGCATGAGAACGCCGTTCACGAATTCCCTATTTCGAAAGGAATTTCCGTCATGGCCATCGACGTTTCACTATCAATAAGACCGAACATCGCCACATCGAGGGTATCGAGAGTATGCGGAGGGATGTCATTCGCACACAGACGACCTACGCCATTTAATCCCAGAACTTTTCTGGAACAAGTCGGCGAGGGTCGGGTGACTCTGCAGTGCCGGAAACACCAGATTCTTCTTGCTCAAGGGGATGCAGCCAGTGCCGTGTTTTATATCTTAAAGGGCCTGGTCAAACTCACTGTCATTTCCCCCCAAGGCAAAGAAGCCGTCGTCGGGATTTTAGAGAACGGGGATTTTTTCGGTGAAGCCTGCCTCGCCGGGCAGCGTGAATCCATGGCAACCGCTACCTCCCTGGGCTCATCTACGGTCGTGCGCATCGACAGGGCCACCATGACCCGCGTACTCCACGAGGAGCCGGCTTTCTCCGAGCTATTCATGTCTCATCTAGTGACTCGCAACTTGCGCACCCAAGAGGATTTGGTCGATCAACTCTTTAATCCTGCCGAGAAGCGGCTGGCGCGAACGCTGCTGTTGTTGTCACACTGTGGAAAAGAAGATCACCCGGAAACGATCATTCCCCAGATCAGCCAGGAAATTCTGGCTGAAATGGTCGGAACCACACGGTCACGAGTGAGTTTCTTTATGAACAGGTTCAAGAAATTGGGCTTTATTGAGTATATCAATCACAACGCAGGCTATCAGGTGCACAGATCCCTCATGAACGTCGTCCTACCTTCTGCAAGTACGGCATAAGTATCTTCTCTCGCGAACCAAGGTGAGGTAGCGATGTCTCAGCCGCATGACACAGGACGATCCGGTTTTGAAACAGTGGTAGCCGGGCTCCTGAGAGATGTGTACGCGCTCGTCCGACAGGAAATGGCGTTGGCGCGACACGAGGTTCAGTACGAAATCGGCAAGATCCTCAAGGCGGTCCTGTGGTTCGGGATGGCTGTGGGGCTGGCAATGATCGGATTGTTCGCGATTGCCGCGACCTGTGCGCTGATCCTCTTCGAGTATACAGGGTTACCTGCTTGGGCCTGTGCGGCGATCGTGAGTGTCATTCTCCTCGGCGGAGCGTGGGGGCTCGTGGCAGCGGGGCTGGGAATCGTAAAGTCCGTTCGCATCGTCCCTCTACGAGCCGTTCGAACCCTGGTGGACGACGTCAAGTGGATTGCGGAGTGGGTGCGCGCGTGGTGAGGATGCGGGCTCTTCCATGATATCGGAGCCCGTCAGAGTGAAATACGCAAACCCCACATGAGGAGGATGTATGGCGAATCGCGAAAATACGATCGATGCCAGGGCGACCCTCATCACGTTGATGCTCCGCGAAGACCATCAGAAGATCAAACAGCTGTTTGATCATTTTAACGAAACGACGAATGAATACGAAAAACGGGGGATCGTGACGGCGGCTATCGCAGCCTTGGAGGTCCACTCAAAACTCGAGGAAGAGTTGATTTACCCTGCCTGGCAGGAACAGGTGAACGAGCAGGGACTGATGGACGAAGCCCTCGAGGAACACCATGTCGTTCACGTGCTGATCAACGAGCTCAAGAACATGGAGCTTGAGGACGAGAGGTATAATGCCCTGTTTACGCTCCTGAGTGAAAATGTGAAGCATCATCTCAAAGAGGAGGAGGGGAAGATGTTCCCCCAAGTGGAGAAGATATATCTGGATTGGGATCGACTGACGAAACGCGTGATACAGCGGCGTCAAAGCTTGGAACAAAAACCGCTATGGCTGCTTGGGGTGCCCGTAATTTTAAGCGCGAGCGGGACAGTCGGTGCAACGCGTGCGGTCCTTTCCTGCAGGCCAGGAGGCTGAAGAGGGACCGCGTTCACAAGTTCACAACATGGTTGGTAAAGGAGGCTCAGATGGCTCCCAAAACAGAATACGAATTGGAACAAAACGGAGAGTCTGTCGCACAGGCGGTGGGCGGGGTGACTGAACGGGCCGAGGAATTGGTCGGGTCGATCGGTCATACGGTAGATTCGGCGGCGCAGGTCGTACAAGAGACGGTGCGCCGAACCAAACGGAGTGCCCGCGTCGCGATGAAGAACGTCTCGGAGGGCATCCAGGCCTCTACCGATTATCTTACGGGAAATGGAATGGTGGGTGCGGTCGAGGACGCGGAGACTCTGATCAGACGCTACCCGTTTC
>DASQFV010000353.1:0-2799 GCA_035632975.1 Nitrospiraceae bacterium | reverse complement strand
CTCAAAATAGGTGTGGGGCGCACAAAAGCCTTTGCCGAGGCGTTTCTGCAGCGGCGCCTCGAAGCCGTGATGGTGCCTGAACCAGCCAAGGGCGATGCGCCGCGCAAAGCGAAGGTGGCAAAGGAGTGGAAGGACGTGCGGAAAAGAATGTGAGGGCAGCCAGGTAGCTCCCCTTGCTCGTGGAACGCGCACGATGAAACAGTGCTCGTTCGACACGCGCAGTGGAGGAGCCACCTGGCCGCCCTCTAACGGGGAGGCCTTCCGCTCTGGGTGAGGATGAAAATAGAAGAAGGAAGAGACCGTGGTCGCTCGATGCGCGCAGTGAAGGACAGTCGGTTAGCTCGCGCGGTAAGCCGTATCGAGCAAGTGCGCCGGGTACGAGACTGAGGGTTCGTTTCTGAACAAATAAAGCGACAGTTCGTGTGAGCCTGCTTCGTACCTCACCTTCCTTTTTACACAGTCTTTCCTTTAGTATGGAGGCTGTCACTTCCCCTAATTGAGGCTTCTCTGAATGCGGGCGAAGACTAGTTTTTCCTGCCAAGCTTGCGGCCATCAGTCGCCACGATGGCTTGGCCGCTGCCCGGACTGCGGCGGCTGGAACACCATGAAAGAGGAACGGCAGGCGGCGACCGGCAAGGGGCGGCCTGCTGCGATGAAAATGGCGCAGGCAAAGGCCACGCCTATTGCCGACATCGAAGTGGTGGGTGAGGACCGGCGGCTGACACAGATCGGCGAATTCGACCGGGTGCTGGGTGGCGGAGTCATTCCCGGCTCGGTCATCCTGATTGGCGGCGATCCGGGGATTGGAAAGACCACCCTGTTACTCCAGGCACTCCCGCGTCTGGCTTCTAAGGAAGAACCGGTGCTGTATGTTTCTGGAGAGGAATCTCCAAGGCAGATCAAGATGCGGGGACAACGGCTTGGCATCGAGCATCCGAATCTATTAATCCTGGCGGAAACCTCCCTCGAACAAATTCTCAAAGCCGTGCAAGAGATCCAGCCTGCTGCAGTGGTTGTCGACTCGATCCAAACGGTCTACACGGAACAGATCACGTCTGCGCCTGGCAGCATCAGCCAGGTGCAGGAAGTGGCAGGCCAATTGATGTGGTATGCAAAGCGCAGCAGCGTACCGGTCTTCATCATTGGACATGTCACCAAAGATGGAGCGATCGCCGGACCGCGATTGTTGGAGCATATCGTCGATACGGTGCTCTATTTTGAAGGAGACAAGGGCCACAGCTTTCGTATTCTTCGTGCGGTGAAGAATCGCTTTGGCTCGACCAACGAGATCGGCGTATTCGAAATGAAAGATTCCGGGTTGGAGGAAGTGAGCAACCCCTCCGAGTTATTCCTGGCAGAACGGTCCCAGCGCACGACGGGATCGGTGGTGGTATCCAGTCTCGAAGGATCGCGGCCAATTTTGATCGAACTACAAGCATTGGTGTCTTCCACGAGCTATGCGATGCCGAAACGAATGGCGAATGGCGTGGAGCAGAATCGGGTTTCGCTGTTGCTCGCGGTCATGGAGAAGCGGCTGGGTATGCATCTGTCTGGACAAGACGTCTACGTGAACGTCGTCGGTGGGATGCACATCGACGAGCCGGCCATCGATTTGGGGATCGTGGCGGCGGTCACATCGAGTTTGCGCGAGGTGCCGATTGAGCCGGGATTGTTGGTATTGGGTGAAGTGGGGCTCGGCGGTGAAGTGCGCGCGGTCAGTCAGGTTGAAATGAGGATTCGTGAAGCGGCAAAGATGGGATTCAAACGCTGCCTGTTGCCGGAACGGAACTTGGCCAAGCTGGAGCCCATCGATGGGATTGAATTGATTGGAATTAGAGAAGTGGGAGAGGCATTGGATGTGGTACTGGCTTAGCAGGACGCTGAAAAAGTCCGCCAGCATCGTTCTCGCATCGTTCAGACCCTCAACGTACCTCAGAGGGTACGCCTCGGCCCTTCACTCGCTGCGGCCTTGCTGGACGAACTTTTTGAGCATCCTGCTGGGTCGTGTCTTCTTGTCCTGGAGGCGCGCAGTGGAGGCTCATCCACCGGTCCCTTTCACTGTGATTGGTGGTGGGAGAAGAGGGAATGCGGGGCGTCCTTTTGTCAGTACTATGGTCGTGAGTGTTTTGACTCTTGCCCTATTATCGGCTTGTTCGCTGTTTGCACCGCGCGAGGAAGCCCGGCTCAAGCAGGCGACGGTGGAGGAGCTGACGGCTCTGTTGAGTCAGCGGGAAGCGGCGATCCATTCGATGAAAGGTCTCTTCAGCGCGAAGGTGCGGGGAGGGATTATCCCCATCGCGACGCGTGTCGAAGGCGCGGTCTATTATCAACGGCCCAATGCGATGCGGATGAGAGGTTTTACAGCGATCGGGAGTGAGCTCTTCGAGTTCGTTCAGGCCAAGGATCAGTTCACGTTGCGTTTACCGACGATGGGACGTGTGCTCTCGGGCAGTCCGTCCGACATGAGTGAGATGGGGAAGTTGGCCCGGCCATTTCAATTGAGCATATGGGCGATGGGTGGCGTGCTCGGTACCAGTGCGGTCGCGACGAATGAAACTGTGCAGCTTGTGGAGGACGGCGAACGATATCGGCTCGACATATCGGGTCCGTCCCAGGACGGTGTACAGACGATTCAGCGGCGACTCTGGTTCGAGCGGCGGACGTTGCTCGTCGTTAAAGAGGATCGGCTCTCGAATGCCGGCGACGTGGAGGCCACCATTCAGTACGAAGACTTTCGTCCGATCGGAGACACCAATGCTGGTTCTGCAGCCGGCGATGTGCGCTTGCTGCGGCCCTTCA
>DASQFV010000352.1:0-3467 GCA_035632975.1 Nitrospiraceae bacterium | reverse complement strand
GGCCCAGCACGATAGTCAGTATCAGGGCCGCTGTGCGCAAGGTTCGACACCATGGCGTCTCACAGCATAGCGTCTGCATGACGTACCTCCCTACATGGAATAGGGCACAATGCATTGCACGGGGGAGCCACGGAATGGGTGAGGTGTGAAAGGCATAGAAGCCTCACAGGGAGGCGTATTGTAGGACGGCGCTGAGGAGACCACAAGGCAGGGAGACGGCGGCAGTCCTCAGGCTGAGGGCTTGTTTTTGAAATAGGCGTCGCGACTGGTCCACGGTTCACATCTACTTCAGCGGGGTCACAACCTACGATGGCAACGGTCACGCTACGATAAAAGAACGCGGCACGATCTTTCCCTCTGGCACATCGGTTGACACATTCGAGGAGACGGCCAATCTCACCTATCAGGTGAGGCGTAACGGGAGCTTCACACGAGAGGGGACCATCACGGCTACTGATGGGTCATATACGGTCACCGGGTTCAAGCAAGCGGGCCAGATCGATGAGGACGGCTCGGTCCTGAACCTCAGCGGGATGATCCCGCCGGTGCTAGAAACGCTGTCGTCAGGGGGAGGTTCTTCAGAACGCTACTGCGGTGCTTCGGGCACAGCGGCGCGTATACGCTAGGAATTAACGAACGTCGTAAGAAGGAGATGCTTAAGCGTAATCTGTCAGAGCGGGAGTCGCCGCCAGCATTGGGCAAGCCAAACCTTGACCATTCGCGGTACATTGTTTCAAGGTGAGAAAGTCTTGCCGAAGAATGGCCGGTTCCATCAGCCATAATGACGCCACCGCTCCGCCCGTGTTTGGAATCGTTGTATTTGCAGCGTCAAGTCGATCGGACGGATGGTCAACTTGCAACCTGGATATTCTGTAGCAAGGAAGGCACGCCGATTGATGGGCACAATTTGCGTGCTCGCTGGTGGAAGCCTCTGGTGTACGCGCGCAACTACCGCCTATCCGTTTAGCATGATCTCCGGGGAGCGGTTGTGTCGTTACTCTTGAACGAGGGGCTCATACCGTGGGAAGTGCAGAGCTATATCGGGCATCGGTCTCTGGTGATGACCTGCAATTCCTATGGGCATCGCTATCCTGGATCCAGCCGCGTTGAAGACGCCCTCTTGAAGTTTCTCCCGGTGACCAGTGGCTGACCGGGCTTGCCCCAGCAACTTGATGCCATCGCAAGGCCAAGCATTGCGCACGGTTCTAAATATCTACGCCGAGCGGTGTCCTTGGATGGCACAGCTGCGTAATCTGTCGCTGCACGCCCGGACGTACCTTGGTGAAAGCCAGGCCGAATTCCTGAGGACGGCTCCAGCGC
This sequence comes from Nitrospiraceae bacterium, assembly GCA_035632975.1. Taxonomy (GTDB): domain Bacteria; phylum Nitrospirota; class Nitrospiria; order Nitrospirales; family Nitrospiraceae; genus Palsa-1315. The sequence goes on along the minus strand of DASQFV010000352.1, from coordinate 2,147 downwards.
ACGGTTGCGCCGTCGATGGTGAACGGGTTGCCCGTATCCTGCGAGAAGATACAACACTCCAACTCTGCTCCCACGGGGACGGCCACGAGACTTCTGACGCGACAGCCCCCAGGGGAGATATCGCGCAGCTCCCCGTCACCGGTCACCCTCCGCCCCTTTGATGAAAAGTGGCTGTGCAATCGGACTGCGACGCGAACGTGCCGACGTGTGTCTCTTTTCCGATCCCTGGGTGCCGGTGGACTGCATCGCGTCGGCGTGAGGTCTCGCTCTCCAGGGTGGCCCACGTCTCGGAAACTGGGACTCTGTTTTTGGTCCTCTCGATGGTGCCCCAGCCTGTCCGCATACTGGCCGAATGATGTCCAGGCCTGTCCCAGCAGACTCAGCACCTGAGGCGTGAGTTGCCCTCCAAGTTTGAGGATGTCTCCGACCACGGACCGGGAGGCCGGTCGACGGCGGGGGAGCAGGCCGCGTCCCCCTGCGAGCAGATGCTTAATCCGCTGCGCCACGTCCTGGAACCCGGGAACCTCTTTTCTGGTCCAGCAATAGGCCTCCATCGCTTCGGCATATCGGCCGAGTGACTCCAACGTCTGTCCCAGGAAATATAGAATGTGCGCTTTTTCTTTGGAGGAGAACGTGCCCACCTCCAGGGCTTGGCGGAATGCCTCGGCAGCGTCGTCGTAGCGCCCCGTCGCCAGCAAGCACAGAGCGATCTGCACATGGGCGTTCCCAGCATACTGGGGGTCGCTGGCCACGTGTTGGAACTCTTCGAGCGCTTGGTCGAACATGTGGGAGTGCTTGAGCACACGACCGCGCTCATAGTGGTCGTTTGCGGACTTCGGCTGTTCCATGCTTGAATCCTCCCATTCGCCACGCGGGCACCGGAGACAATTTCTGGCCAATGGAGAGAGGAGCAAGAATAACGCCCTGGTGGAGATCTCAGCTGGATCAACAAATCAAGCACTTATCTGGCCAATCGCGGCTCGACTGGATGGAAGAGTCCAACAGGCTGGTCGGGAAGGTACGCCGCGCCATGGCGATCCAGTGGGGTTAAGGTCAGATTAAATCTCGGCAAGCTTACCGTTGTGTCGCCGTCATTGGCTTCAGCGGATCAAGAAACTGTTGAGCCTCAGTAAAGGAAGAGCCCACCGGTCCGATGACGGTCGGTGTTGTGAAACTTGTCAAAGCGGCCGCGACGTTTCGGGATGACTCGGTGCTACCTCCTGTCCAGACCGGGCTGCACGTCCCCCTTGCACTTCGCCTAGAAAGGACAGTATCGTATTGCGATAAGCGATGTTGCACCATTAGCTTAAATGAATAAGGGAGGCTACCATGGCACTACGACTAGGAGATGAAGCACCCAATTTTACGGCAGAGACCACCGAAGGGACTATCAACTTTCATGAGTGGTTGGGCGGCGGGTGGGGGATTCTCTTCTCGCACCCGAAAGACTATACCCCCGTCTGCACCACCGAGTTGGGGACTGTCGCCAAGATTACGCCGGAGTTCAAGAAGCGGGGCGTGAAAGTCATCGCCGTCAGCGTCGATCCGCTGGATTCGCACAAAGGCTGGATCAACGATATCAATGAGACGCAAAAGACGACGATGAACTATCCGATCATTGCCGATCCTGACAAGAAGGTTGCGACCCTGTACGACATGATCCATCCGAACGCGATGGACAACATGACCGTCCGATCAGTATTCATCATCGGGCCGGACAAAAAGGTAAAGCTAACCTTAACCTATCCAGCCTCATGTGGTAGGAACTTCGACGAACTTCTGAGGGTCATCGATTCCCTTCAACTGACCTCAAAGTTCAAGGTAGCGACACCGGCTAATTGGAAGGACGGGGAGGATTGCATCATCACCCCGGCTGTGAACGACGCCGAAGCCAAGACGCTCTTTCCCAAAGGCTTCAAGACCGTGAAGCCGTATCTCCGTTACACCCCGCAGCCGAATAAGTAGTCTGGCGTTCGATCAATCCCAAGGGCGGGAGGGGCCGTGAGCTTCTCCCGCCCTTCGTGTTTTCAGCATCCTGGTTCTATACGAGCAGCAGGCCGGCGGAGCGAACCTTCTTCCAGGCGGTAGTACCGAGGAAAATCTCAAACTCCTTGATGGTTCCTGGAAAGGTGGTTTTGGTTTCGCGG
>DASQFV010000351.1:0-6088 GCA_035632975.1 Nitrospiraceae bacterium | reverse complement strand
CAATGCTCAGAATTACATGCTGCCTTCTGTCTCCCGGGTCAGGACAACGGTGCGATCCGCCGTGAGCCGGCGCGAACCGGCTGCAGTCAGTCCTACGGCATCGCCCCTGCCCAGCACGCCGGCCCCTTCCAGACCGACGGCGCCTCTGGCGTCCCCGTCCAGGACCCACGTGACAATCTCCCTGTTCTGATGAGGATGCGTACGGAAACCTGTTCCGGCCAAGACGATGTCGTCATTGCTCACCAGCAACAATCCGTGATGCGTATTGGCCGGATCGTAGTGATTGGAAAAGCTGAAGCTGTGCCACGAATCGAGCCAGCTGATCTGGGTGTGAAACCGCTCGGAGGCTCGGCGAATATCCACTGCCGGTGTCTGTACGTGGCCTTGCCCTATGGTGCGCATGGGAGACCCTCCTCATGTCATCGATCCCGGACTCGAGATTCTTCCGCGATCACCGAGATCGTCCTCTTTTCGCCGCGTCGCAAAAACGTCAAGGCCATCGGGATGCCGACCTTTTCCTCGACCAACAACCGGTGCAGATCATCGATGTCCCGAACGGTCTGGTCGCTATAGCCGATTATCACATCGCCTTCTGCGAGACTCGCTCGCTGCGCCGGGCTTGCCGGCTCAACCGCCACGACAAGAATACCGCTCTCAGTAGGCAGGTCGTGAAAACGGACGACTCGCCGCGGCAACTCCACATGTTGCCCTGAGATTCCAAGGAAACCACGACGAATTTTCCCATCCTTGATCAGCCGACCCGCGATGAACTTCGCCGTATTAATGCCGATGGCGAAGCAGATACCTTGGGCCGATCTGATGATGGCCGTGTTGACGCCGATGACTTCCCCGCGCGAGTTAACGAGCGGCCCGCCCGAGTTGCCCGGATTCAACGCCGCATCCGTTTGAATGACGTTGTCGATCAACCGTCCGGACGTCGAACGTAATGAACGCCCGAGCGCGCTGATCACCCCGGCTGTGACCGTGCATTGGAATCCATAGGGATTGCCGACGGCGATGGCCAGTTGTCCCACGCGGATCCTGTGCGAGTCACCAAGTCCTGTATGGTTCAGCAGCGGCGCCTCAACCCGAATCACGGCCAGATCCGTATCAGGATCCTCGCCGACGAGGTGGGCGGAGTGCCGACGACCATCCGACAGGGTGACCTCGATCTGCTCCGCGCCTTGCACGACGTGGCTGTTCGTGAGAGCAAAGCCGTCCGGCGTAAAAATGAAGCCGGAACCGCTGCCGGTGACACCCGGGGGAGTCCTCACATCTCCGGCCGACCTCCCCGATCGATGACGAACCTCAATGTTCACAACCGCCGGACTGACCTCTCCCGAGGCGGTAATCACCGCCTGCGAATAGGCATCCAACAGGTCGTCATCGGTCGCCACCGAATGATGTGGGACGTCGCCGTTGATCATGTGTTCATCGGTCGCGACCACTCGAAATGTCTGTGTCATGGCTCTGCTCTGTTCCGTAAAATTCATCGTTTGCGAATCACGCGCGCATGCGCTCCGCAATCACCTTATCAAGCGACCACTTCCCCGCGCCAGTGACAAGGAGCGCGAGACTCATGCCGATCACCAAGAGATGATACTCGTAACCTTCACCCTGTTGCTTGCCGAACCAGTTCATGAAGAATCCGTTTTGGAGATGCGAGGTGGCGATGGCGCCGAGCATAATCACCATGAAGCTTGCCGCCGTGAAGCGCGTCAGCAATCCGGCGATCAGCCCCAGACTGCCGAAGAACTCTCCAACGATCACCAACAACGCGACGATCCAAGGCAAATGCATCGTCTCCGTGAAGAATCCCATCGTCCCGGAGAATCCGAACCCACCATACCACCCCAGCAACTTCTGGGCTCCATGCGGGAACATCACCAGCCCCAGAGTGATACGAAGAACAAGCCCGGTCCACGTATCATCAGTTTGGAAGAACGCTTTCATATCACACCCCCGCCAGTAAGAGATTCATTGCATCGTGAGAATCTGCAACCACGCGTTTCTCACGCTGATCAATATAATAGTCCTAGATAGGACTAAGTCAAGTGTGAAATTCGCTCAGAGGGGAGAGTTGCCTGGAATCCGCTCGTATCAACTAATTGGAGCTGACTGGGGGGACAGGTCCAATTCGGTCCAGCTTCCAGTCTGCCCGACCTTTGAAGATGGATACGAAGGCAGAGCTCCAGGCCTGCGTGGTTACGGTAGGGTAGGGCATAAACTCCTCCCGTGAAGCAGGTACACTTGTGGAGAGGAGTCTTCTGCCCATGCCTACTCTAACCACGCGATTGTGTTTCCTCACCCTCAGACTTCTTGCCATGATCGGCACGCTGATGGTCGGAGGTTCTGAATCGAGTTTCGCACTCGACCCTCCTCCTCGCTCTCCGCGAGTGGGATCGTTGCAAATTCCTCTTCACTCGTATAACCGCGTTCCCATCTCGAAGCTTCTATCAGATCCCGCCAGCTACCACCTGCGACAAATCAGGATAACCGGCACCATCCACACCGCACAGACACAGGTTAGGACGCAGGGATGTGGAGTGCCCTATGAGCTGACGATCATCTCACTGGAGGACGAGAGCGGGCTGATGGATGTCCTTGATAAGGGAGCCTGTGGCAGGAATACGAGCGCGGTGCGAGCGCCGACGCTCGCCGCTGGCGATCGCGTCGATTTGTTAGTCCATGTTCTTGGGGGAATGGACGGACTCGGAGGTTCGCTGGAAGCCTTCGCGCTCTGGATCGAACGGGCCCAAGATTAGCCCCGCTCCTTTTCTTTACTCGCCTCGCTTCCTGCTCTTCATCGCTCGTTCCACTTCGCGGCTGGCTTCGCGCGTCTTGATGGTTTCCCGGCGGTCATGCTGCTTCTTGCCTTTGGCCAACCCGAGTTCGACTTTGGCATGGCCCCGCTTGGAGAAATAGATGCGGAGCGGGATGAGCGTGAGACCTTGCTGTTGCGTCTTGCCGAGGAGCTTATTGATCTCCTTGCGGTGGAGGAGCAGTTTCCGAGTACGGAGCGGTTGGTGATTCATGATGTTGCCGTGGCTGTAGGGACTGATGTGGCAGTGGTGGAGAAAGACCTCGCTGTCTTTCACGCTGGCGTAACTATCTTGTAGGTTCACGCGCCCCTCTCGCAGGGATTTGACCTCCGTACCCTGGAGCATGATGCCCGCCTCGAACTTCTCTTCAATGAAATAATCGTGGTAGGCCTTGCGGTTGGTAGCGACGGCTTTTTCGTTCTTCTCTTTTCGCTGCTGCACCATCCGGCCGCCTCGCCCCGGGAGTCTCAAAGTCATCAAGTCCTAACCCGCATTATTCATGACGCTTCTGCTGCAAGCTCGGATACGCGGCTGTGACGAGCAGTCTCGCCGTTCAGCCCTTCGACATACTGCACGAATGCCTCAGGGCTTCACGCCTCCGAGTGCCCGTCTCGCTTCGCGTCTGCACGCTTTCGCAACGAACCGTCATGAATAATGCGGGCTTAAGTCTTCAGGTCTTCGGAGACCTTTGACTTGATGACTTTCAGACTTTCCTGCTGGTTTTTGATATGCTGCCGCCATGCGCGGACTTGGTTCCATCGATTCTGTCTCCATCGTCCTCGCAGGGTTGGCTCGTCGCCTGGGACTCGAATCCAAGTTGCTCGAAAGCCGCTTGCGCCGGAACTGGGTCTCCATCGTCGGAGAGCCTATCGCGTCGAATACCTGGCCTGACCAGATTCGCTACAAGAAGCTCTATCTCCTGGTCCACAACAGTGTCTGGCTGCACCAGCTCACGTTCCTCAAGCCGACACTCCTTCACAAGCTCAACACGGTAGCCGGCGGGGAACTTATCACCGACATCGTGTTGCGCGTGGGCGAGATCCCCTCACGTGCAGCGGCTTCTACCGCGACACCCGCCATTGATAGCGACTTCACTATCTCCGAGGTCGCACTGGCTGAGGTATCATCCCCTGTCTCAGCGATACAAGATCCGGATCTCCGCTTGAAGTTTACAGAGGTGATATCGAGATATCCTCAGGCTCCAACTCGGCCGGGATGGGGTCCGTCACGCGTCCCTTGAACAGAATGCGCGTGGCATCGGAGATCTCGTCGCCCTTAGGTATGAGACCCAACCCTCCTTCTTCTTCTTGATCCTGCAGCCGATAGTACCCCCGCATCGCCTTCTGATAATTCTTGGCCACCGCCGCGTCCCCCGCCACATATTTCTTTAGCATCTCGGCCTCAGCCCACCCGTCATCATCGAATACATACACCACGATCCGCCTGTACCATCCGCCCGGATCGCCCGGCGTCGTAGGTTGAATCTTCATCGAAGCAAAATTGTGCGTCTGGCGACCGACCTTCCGAAAACGCTTCACCAGGGTTTCAATCCCCTGATCGGTCGTGTCCGAGGGCACATGCGTCGCGACGATGTGGCCGACTTGGGAGCCGACAGTATAGGGAGGGATCGATCGATCGGGACGGCTCAGATACATCCCGCCCCAGATCAGGGCGAAGGATCCGATGAGGACGCCGAGGGCCATCTTGACAACCGTATCCAGCGGCTTCTTAGCCTTGGATCCGGGAAGTGGCGTTGGAGATGAATCCTGCTCTTGCATGGAGGGCCTGCGCTAACGAAGAAGGCGTATGAAGTCGCGCGTATCCGTTACCCGCCGCCTTCCTCGGGGAGCACCTCGGCACTTTCCGCCAAACGCGCGACGGCCACAACCCGGTCGCCCTCGCCCTCGAGATCGAGGATCCGAACCCCCTGAGTGTTGCGGCCGATTTCACGGAATTCATCCACCTTGCACCGAAGCACCTTGCCGTGAGCGGCCATCAGCATGATCTCATCGCCGTCTCGGACTTGAAGAAACCCGACGGCGAGTCCGTTGCGCTCATTGGTCTTCACGCTGATGATGCCCTTCCCCCCGCGTCCCTGAACGCGATACTCGTTCACCGGCGTACGCTTTCCGTAGCCGCCCTCCGTGACCGTGAGAATTTGTGTGGTAGAGTCGGGGGTGATGGTTTCCATGCCGATGACTTCGTTGCCTTCCTCAAGCGTAATACCGCGCACCCCGTGCGCCGTGCGTCCCATCGGGCGGGCGTCGTCTTCCTTGAAGCGGATCGTGATGCCCTTCTTCGTACCCAACAGGATTTCCCGCTGGCCGTCGGTGACATGCACGCTGATGAGCCGATCCCCGCTATCCAACGACAGCGCGATGATGCCTCCCTGGCGGGGATTGCCGTAGGCCGAGAGTTCGGTCTTCTTGATGATGCCCTGCGCGGTCGCCATCACGACGAACTGGTCCTCGCGGAACTCTTTGACCGGGACGGTCGCAGTGACCTTCTCCTCGCCGGAAAGCGCCAGCAGATTCACGAGCGCTTTGCCCTTGGCAGCCCGCCCGGCGTCCGGAATCTCATGGACTTTCAGCCAATAGACCTTCCCGGCGTCCGTGAAGAACAGGAGCGACTCGTGCGTGGACGCGGTGAACAGGGTCACGACAAAATCCTCTTCCTTGACCCCCATCCCGATTTTGCCCTTGCCGCCTCGCCGCTGCGCCCGATACAGGGTGACCGGGTTGCGCTTGATGTAGCCGGCGTGTGAGATCGTGACCACCACTTCTTCGTTTGCGATCATGTCCTCCAGGGTAATCTCCGCTTCTTCTTTCACGATCTTCGTGCGGCGGTCGTCTTTGTAGGCCTCTCGCACCTCGATCAACTCATCCTTGACGATCGTGCGAACCAGTGCTTCGCTGCTTAGGACGGACTTGAGTCGCTCGATTTGCTTCAAGACCTCTTTATATTCCTCGATGAGTTTGTTGCGCTCCAATTGCGTGAGCCGCTGGAGCCGCATCTCCAAAATCGCATTCGACTGGATTTCGCTCAGCGCAAATTGCCGCATCAGGCCGGCTCGGGCTTCATCGGGCGATTGCGCCCGTCGGATCAAGGTAATCACCGCATCCAGGTTATCGAGCGCGATCTTGAGGCCCTCGAGGATATGGGCCCGCTCTTCCGCCTTGCGCAACTCGAAGGCGGTTCGACGGACGACGACCTCGCGCCGGTGCTCAATGAAATGATGCAGGATCTGCTTGAGGTTCAACACTTCC
>DASQFV010000350.1:0-4404 GCA_035632975.1 Nitrospiraceae bacterium | reverse complement strand
TTTTTCATCGTCGAGATTTCCGCTAAGCCAGCCAGCCTGCGGTTCTAATTCTCCACTTGCATTATGTCAAGGAGCCAGGTATTGAAGGGAGTGTCACGACCGCCCTGCTGGTCCTTCGACCGTTGGTATTCATTCTAGCAGGCTGCAGAAAAACTCGGTTGATACGGAAAACATGGCTGGAATCTTTCGTATGGTGCTGGGGCCAGAAGAACATCACAGGGTGCTCAAAAAGGCTACGGTTCTACACCCGCCCAGCCCCGGCGCGCCAAGACGCGCCGTTCCGCAGGCAAGGCCGCAGCGAGCGAAGAGGCGAGGAGGTACATACCGCACTTCGTGTGGGCCGTTCGCCCGTTGGATGGATCTTGGCGAACGGAAAAGCCCCTACAGTGCTTCCGATCGCCGAGAAGGTTCTCCTCAACGTTGAGTCTCTGAGCGACGCGAGAACGCCGCTGGCGGACTTTTTCAGCATCCTGCTAGGGAGCCGCTTCGATGAATGTCCCGTTGCTTGATCTGAAAGCTCAGTTCCTGCCCCTCCGTGCGGAAATCATGGCGGAGGTACACGCTGTCTGTGACGAGCAGGGATTTATCCTGGGGCCGCGCGTCGTGGCGTTCGAGGAATCCGTTGCCCGGTACATCGGCTCTCGCTATGCGATCGGTTGCGCCTCCGGGAGCGATGCGCTGTTGCTCTCCCTCATGGCCATGGGAGTGAAGGCCGGCGATGAGGTCATCACCATCCCGTTCACATTTTTTGCCACGGCTGGCGCGATTTCACGATTGGGCGCGAAGCCGGTGTTTGTGGACATTCAGCCGGACACGTTTAATATCGATCCATCCCTCATTGAGAAAGCGATCACACCGCGCACGAAAGCCGTCATTCCCGTTCACCTCTTCGGGCAATGTGGGGAGATGGCTGCGATCAACGAGATTGCAAAGCGGAAAAAGATTTACGTCATCGAGGATGCCTGCCAAGCGATTAGCGCTGCACAGGGAAACAAGCGCGCCGGTGTACTTGGAGACACCGGGTGCTTTAGTTTTTTCCCCAGCAAGAATTTGGGCGGTTTTGGAGATGGAGGGCTCATCACGACCAACGACAAATCCCTTGCGGACTCCATGGCCATGCTCCGCGTTCATGGGAGCCAGGTCCGCTATCTCCACGATGCGGTAGGGATCAATAGCCGGTTGGATGCGCTCCAGGCTGCCGTACTACAGATCAAATTGAAGTATCTTGACCAGTGGACCGAGGGGCGACGTCGGAATGCCGAACGGTATCAGCAGCTGTTTGCCCGGACGAAGTATGCGGATTGCGTCGCGCTTCCACCAACGGTGCCTGGCAATTTTCACGTCTATAACCAATTCACCGTGCGAGCGCCGAAGCGCGACGAGTTGCGCACCTTCCTCAAAGAGAAAGGGGTCGGCACGGAAGTGTACTATCCGCTCCCAATGCATCTCCAGAATTGCTATCGCGATTTAGGGCATCAGAAGGGCTCCTTCCCTCTCTCGGAACAGGCGGCCGAAGAGGTAATGTCTATTCCGATCTATGCCGAATTGACAGAGGCGCAGCAGTCCTACGTTGTTGAGATGATTGCGGAGTTCTTTCGGCGCGCCTAGCCCGCATTACTCATGAAGGTTCGTCGCGAAAGCGTGCAGACGCGAAGCGAGACGGGCAGTATGTCGAAGGGCTGAACGGCGAGACTGCCCGTCACAGCCGCGTATCCGCGCTTGCAGCAGAAGTTTCATGAATAATGCGGGCTGACAGGATCTCAAGAAAATCCGCAAGCGCGCGACAGGCACGGTCAGAAGGCCGATGGTTGGGGTTCGAAGTTCCGAACACTTCAGCCTTCAGACCGTCTCGCTCGTCCCGCCAGTCTCGCTCGTCCTCAGTCTGATCTATCGCTCAAGCCGACGATGAAGCCGGATGTGGTTCAGCCAGATCAGGTGCGTCCATACAATCTCGATCAGTTGACCAGCGATCGTGCGAAAGCGGAAGCCGAGCTCGACAGCATGATGTCAGAGATGCGTGGGCGAATGAGGGGGCGATAGAACCGAGAACGCCGCTGGGAAGAAGGCGCGTCCCTGGGCGAAGAGGATATCTTGGCAGACTTAGGGCGGGCGGGTGAGAAGATCGATTTTTTCAGCATCCTGTTACGTCGTAATCGCCCCTTCCGAGGCCGACGAGACGTGCCGCGCATACTTGCCCATCACGCCGGAGGTGTAGCGTGGCAGCGGTTGTTTGACCTTCCTGAGACGGGCTTTGATCTCTTTCTGCGAGAGTTCCACGTTCAGCGTCCGTTTGGCGATATCGAAGACAATCATGTCGCCGTTCTTTACGGCGCCGATGGGGCCGCCCTTGATGGCTTCCGGTGCGACATGGCCGGCCATTAGGCCGTGGGTGGCGCCGGAGAAGCGGCCATCGGTAAGCAGCGCGACGGAGTCGCCCAGGCCTGCACCAACGATAGCCGCGGTCACGCCAAGCATTTCTCTCATGCCGGGTCCGCCGGACGGACCTTCATACCGAATCACCACGACATCGCCCGCTTTGATCTGATGGGATTGCACGGCGACAAAGGCATCCTCTTCCCTGTTGTACACCTTCGCCGGGCCACGGAACGTTATGATCGAGTGTCCGGCCACCTTCACGACGCAGCCGTCCGGAGCGAGATTCCCCTTTAAGATCACCAGCCCGCCGGTCTGCTTGATCGGATTCGATAGGGGTCTGAGAACTTGTTGGCCTAATGTTTCCTTGGCGTCTTTGGCCTCTTCCCCAATCGTCCGGCCGGTCACCGTCGGTTGGCTGGCGTGCAATATGCCGGCATCGAGCAGCCGTTTGGCGACCAACGTGGTCCCTCCGGCCGCATAGAGATCCGAAGCTGTAAATCGTCCTCCTGGCTTGAGGTCGGCGAGCAACGGCACCTTCCGATTGATCCTGTCGAAGTCGTCGATGCTCAGCGTGATATTGGCTTCGCGCGCGATGGCGAGCAGATGCAACACGGCATTCGTTGATCCGCCGGTCGTCGCGACTGCGGCAATGGCATTTTCCAGCGATTTCCGCGTGATAATTTGGCGGGGCCGGAGGTCTCGCTTTAGCAGATCCATGACCATCTTCCCGCACTCGAAGGCCACGTGGTCCTTTCGTTGATCCATGGCCGGCACCCCGTTCCGTCCCATCGGCGAAATGCCGAGGAACTCGAACGCGATTGCCATGGTGTTGGCCGTGAACTGGCCTCCACAGGCGCCAGGGCCTGGGCAGGCATGGTCTTCGAGATCTTTGAGTTCGGCATTGGTCATTGTGCCCGACGCATGTTTTCCGACTGCTTCGAACACGTCTTGAATGGTCACGTCGTGGCCCTGGAACTGGCCCGGCATGATTGATCCGCCGTAGAGCATCACCGACGGCAGGTTCAGGCGAGCGAGGGCCATCACGGTGCCGGGAATGGTTTTATCGCAGCCTGACAATGCCACCACGCCGTCAAACAGGTGCCCACGAGCCACGAGTTCGATCGAATCGGCAATCACCTCCCGACTGATCAACGAAGCCTTCATCCCTTCGGTCCCCATCGAAATGCCATCCGACACCGCGATGGTGTTGTACTCGATGGGGGTGCCGCCCGCAGCTCTGATGCCGGCTTTCACCCGTTCCGACAATCGGCGCAGGTGGAAGTTGCAGGGCATGACTTCGATCCAGGTGTTGGCGACGCCGATGATGGGACGAGATAAGTCCTCGTCGGTGAATCCAACGGCTTTTAACATCGCGCGGGCCGGTGCCCGATCGGGACCGACCAGCAAGTCGCGGCTTGTGAGTTTCAACTCCTTGGGCATGACGTGTGATCCCTGTCCCTGCCAGTCGCGCTGCTCCCGCCTGTCGAACCCGCCTCGCTTGAGTCAGGGATCGGCGATTGCAGCAGAAGCGCTCATGAATAATGCGGGCTAGGGCTTCTTGGATAGAACTACTGCGTGTACATGCCAGATGGAGGTGCCGGCTGTGCAGCATCGCCACCCGTATGCGGATTGTCTTTCATTGCGCCGCCATGAGGGTTGCCGTAACCCCTGCCGGCATCCTTGTGCTGCTGCAACACCTTCTCATGCTCGGTCTTTTCCTTGGCACGCTGCTCCGGAGTCAACAGGGCGAGCACATCCCGCCGGGCCTTGATGGAAACCATGCGTAAGCCGACTTGCAGATCCCCGCTCTGCTTCAACTTGGCTTCGACCGCTCCCAAGTCGGACTTCTCATCCTCGGTCAGGGCTTTCAACTCGCGCTCCGCTACCTGGATGTCCGCCTCGCTCTTGATACGGGTCTTGTCCAGGTTGAGTTGCATGTCTTTGAGTTTTGTCACTTGCTCCGCGGTGAGCCCGATGTCTTGTTCGTGCTTGAGCAGATGCCGGATCAGGTGGCCGGTGCTGTTGTGC
>DASQFV010000349.1:0-2715 GCA_035632975.1 Nitrospiraceae bacterium | reverse complement strand
CTACCGAGAAGAGTGACACTGGCGAATTGGAACCGGATCGCTCAGCGGAAAAACCGCCGAAAATCGACGCGGCTTGTTTCGGGGTCGCCGGCCCTGTCATTCAGAACCATTCTAAGACAACCAACCTCCCGTGGGTGGTCGATGGCATAACGCTGGCGAAACAGTTCGATATACCGAGAGTGAAGCTGCTCAACGATCTTGAAGCCATGGCATACGGTATTTTGTTGCTGCGACCTGACGAAGTCGAAATCCTCAACGCCGGCGCTCCTCCTCCTCACAACCAGGCGCTCGCCCTGATTGCTGCGGGAACCGGCCTGGGCGAATCCATCCTTTTCTGGAACGGTTCGCGGTATCAGCCTATGCCGTCGGAAGGCGGGCACGCAGACTTCGCACCGAACAATGACAACGAAATTGAACTGCTGCGCCATTTGCGCAGTACCTACCTGCACGTGAGTTACGAACGTGTGGTGTCAGGCCCCGGTCTACATGCCATCTATGATTATGTCCGCGACAGCAAGCACAATGAACCGACATGGCTCGCAGAACAAATCAAAGCCGGCGACCCCGCGGCGGTAATTGCTGCAGCCGGGCTCAAGGGCCAGGCGGACATCGCCAAGCAGGCGCTCGACCTGTTCGCCTGCATCTATGGAGCCGAAGCGGGTAATCTCGCCCTCAAGGCGATGGCACTCAACGGCGTGTATCTGGGCGGCGGCATCGCACCCAAGTTGCTGGCCAAACTGAAAGACGGAACCTTCATGAAGGGTTTCACCAATAAAGGTCGCTACAAGCGCTTGATGACTTCGATTCCCGTCAAAGTGGTGATGAACGACAAGACGGCGTTGCTCGGAGCTGCATCAGTTGCCGCAGCCATCTCCCATACCCTCGCACCATAATGAGCAACCAGGACCTCGACAATCTGAAGCAAGCCGCGGCATTAGCAGCCGTCGAGTTCGTCCGCGATGGGATGGTCGTCGGCCTCGGGACCGGCTCAACGGCTAAACACGTGGTCATTGCTCTGGGGGAAAAGGTCCGCGCGGGCATGAGACTTCGCGGAGTCCCCACGTCGAAGGAAACCGCAACGCTCGCCAGACAACAAGGGATCATCCTCATTGATGCCGATAATTCCTGGGTGATCGATGTCGCAATCGACGGGGCAGATCAGGTCGATCCCGGCTTCAATCTCATCAAGGGCGGAGGCGGCGCGCTCCTGAAGGAAAAGATTGTCGCGGCCTCTGCCAAGCAGTTCATCGTCTTAGTCGACCATACCAAGCGAGTCCCCGTACTGGGGGGATCATTCCCGCTCCCAATCGAGGTGATCCCCTTCGGCTGGGGAAATACGGCACGAGAAATTGAGGCTCTCACGCAGAGTCGTGTGGTGCTCAGGGAACGGAACGGCTCGATATTCAACACGGAAGCAGGCCATGTGATTCTGGATGTCCATCTCTCACGGATCGACCACCCGCGAGAACTCGAGATCGCCTTGCACCTGATTCCCGGAGTCGTCGAGACCGGCCTCTTTGTCGGGAGAACAGACCTGCTCATCGTAGGCACCGCCAACGGAGTTGAGTCGCACCCTGCGACGAGGACATGACTGAATCGCTCAGCAGACGACAGACCCTACAGGCCCTCATTAAGCATGTCCGATTCCTCCTGGCCATTCCACTTACATCGTTCCTCAGCTCGTGACTCAACAGTACCTTTGTGCAAGCAGCCACCGAACGACCGAAAGGTGAGAATATGAATCAGGCCTCTACTCCTGGCACGCTCGATCCATACAGGCTTCCGAGGCATGTGGCCCCGATTCGCTACGATCTGCGATTGGAGCCGGACCTGACCGCCGGACGCTTTGTAGGACAGGAAACCATCACCCTCACGATCCATCATCCAACCTCTGAAATCGTCCTCAACGCCATTGAACTCGACATCACGTCGGCCCAGATCAAGGGAGCCACCGGCGCAGCGAGACAGGCCACGATGATGCTGGATGCATCGCTCGAACGCTGCCATCTCAATTTCTCCTCGCCTCTATCTCCGGGCGATTGGAGGCTGACAATCGAATTCGGTGGTACTCTCAACGACAAGCTCCGCGGGTTCTATCGCAGTACTTACAAAGACGAGCGTGGTGCGATTCACAGCTTGGCTGCAACACAGTTCGAAGCCACCGATGCCCGCCGCGCTTTCCCCTGCTGGGATGAACCGGACTTCAAGGCCGTCTTTGCCACGACGCTGGTCATCGATCCGACGCTTACCGCAGTTTCCAACACCACGATCGTGGACGAAACGCTTGCGAATGGGAAGAAGGTGGTTCGTTTCGCCGATACGATCAGGATGTCTACCTACCTGGTCGCGTTCATCGTAGGCCGGATCGAGCCGACCGAACCAGTGATGATCGGCAAGACCCCGCTTCGTCTGTGGACCATTTCTGGGAAACAACATCTCACCAAATTTGGTCAAGACATTGCGGCGGCATCGCTCTCCTTTTTTGAGAGCTACTATGGGATCCCCTACCCCGGCGACAAGCTAGACCTGCTCGCCATTCCCGACTTTGCCTCCGGGGCCATGGAAAATCTCGGTGCCATTACCTACCGTGAAACGGCTTTGCTGGTCGATCGGCAGAGTGCCACGCACGGCGAATTGGAGCGTGTGGCCGATGTGGTCGCGCATGAAAACGCGCACATGTGGTTCGGCGATTTAGTGACCATGTCCTGGTGGAAC
>DASQFV010000348.1:0-4477 GCA_035632975.1 Nitrospiraceae bacterium | reverse complement strand
TGCGCGGTCCGATGACCGAGTCTGTGTATTGAGGATTCGGTGATTGGAGTGATTTGATGATTGGGGTGCAGGGGGCATACGCCCCCTGCCCTTGAAGTGGATACGTTCAGCGCAGTGGTTGTGCGGGACTTCGACAGCTGATACTAAACCCGTAGACAGTGCAATCTTCTTCCACGACTTTTCCTACGAAGCTCCGGAGCCCTTTCACATCGTCGGGATCAATAGCTAGAGCGTGCAACGAAACTGGGGAAAGAACGCTCATGAGTATCCACACCCAAATGCCAAGCGATAAAGAGCCAGCAATAATACGGTCAACTAAGGTCATGGCTGAAAACTCCCTGTGCAATAGGGTGAGTTGAGTCCGCCCCGCTTGATCTCACTTCTGCTTTTTCGCAATCGCAACAGAAATCTTCATGAAGAATGTGGGCTCAGGCAGAGTCCCACCTAATTCTTTTTGATGCCTCCCGGAGTTGAGGGGATATAATTGGGATTAAAATTTTCCCAGACCCCGTGATGAGCCGAGCTTAATCCCCAGCCTCGCACGTAGAGGAGCGACAGTACCGGCTCGGTCTCGAATCGCTGCGTGCCCGTTACTCGTCCAACCACAGTCATTCGCGCCCACTGCCGATACTGGCGGGGGAATTGTTGCTTTGTCACCACCACCCAGTAGGAGCCACCTTCGGGACCATCCTTGTCGGCGGGACCATGGGGTATATAATCTTGGTCCAGCGGCCGGTTTATGACATGCAACCAGAGGTCCTGCTCATTCTCTTCTTCTTCAATGATCGTTCCCCCCAACAGCACCACCTTCCCGCGGTACATCTCCGGATGGGCGGTCAGCGCGGTGAGCGTAGTGCCAGGCTCTGCCATCCGCACATAGTGGCGGGGTATGTTGGCGCATCCCCAAAGGACTACGGTCATGGTGATAGCCATTGTAAAACACGCGGGCCATCGTAGGAGACAAGCGAACGGAGTCATAAAATGATATCCTCGGTTGTGTTGTGTGCACAAAGTGGTGCCAGGCATGCTGTGGTCCTCACATTTCGTTCGTGCGGAGATCATGGCGTCGTCTGACGCTCGCGCGGCCGAGGCGAGCGGCCGTGTACGATGCCGGTCCCAAGATCTCATTGAACATGATAGGCAGGTCGTGACGGGCATAGAGACCTCGCGGGGCGGCCCATTCTAAGAGGAGCACGATTAAACCGCAAGGCGGGGCGTGGGGGAAAATGGTGGTATTGATAGGCGGGCGGGGGCCTACAAAGGGCACCCGCCGCCTAGCCTCGCGTACATCTCGTGGAGGTCCAGTGCAGAACGACGTGGCATATGGCCCTCCTTCTGGTGAGGCCCTAACATAGGATCTGGATCGGTTTAAGGGGAGCTAGGTCACAGAGCCAGCAGGCAGGATGGAGGCGAGCCACAACTTCGGTCAAGCTCCTTCGGGCATCAGCGTAGCATCGATGGAGCGGCCACATGCCACTAAAATCAGGAAATTCTATTGCCTCTTCGGCGCGCATCGCGTAACCGTGTCTACGTCGAAGGTTGCGTGCGGCGGCGTGATCACTCCTTCCCGCACGCCACTTCCCACAGCGCGTGATTAATACTCTCTGGTTCAACTTGTAGCCAGTTGCCGTTGTCTACGTATCCATTAGCCGCTATACCGGTTCCCATACGGCGTGAGAACTCCGTGAACTCAAGCAACCGAAGGCGCTTTCCCGCACAGTCGAATTGCTTGTGGGTCTTCGTCGACAAAAATCGGTGGGGTCCAAATCCGAAGGGTCCCATCCCCGCATTCCCTTGCATTGTCTTAAAGTCAATTAATTGCCACAGCGTCACCAGATTCCCTTCTCGGCGAATGGAGTCTGGATCGACGTACACAGTCTGTATACCAGGTGATAGATAGGCTTTCTCAACCGCCACCCACTCCGCATAGGCTGGAACCGTACTCAGAAACAAGAGTGTGATCAGTGACCAGAAACCTGAGAAGTAGGCCAGCAGCAGTGGATGGAACGGGCCCGCGTGGTACGTGACAACGCATGGCAAGGGGAAGCGGTGGTGAGGGCGAAGCGACAAGGACATGAGAGCCTCGCCGGGAGGCGTATTGCAGGAAGGTCACCAACTAGGAGCAAGAGCTGAGTGGAGCAAATGGTGGTATTTGAGTGGTTTGCCTCGCCGCAATCTGCTCCTTGATCGTTTCGGAGGTCGCCTGGGTGATGATTGGTGAGCCTTGCTCATCACTGGCGTATCCACCACGAAGTGGCATCTCAGCATGTCGTGTGTTCTTTTGTGCGAGGATTTCTTGCTCCGCCTGAAGCCAGTCATCAAGAGGACCTTGGCAGATGCGTCGTTCGTAGTTCTCGAAGGCCCGTGCGGCGATCCGTTCGTGGAGAGTTGCCGACACGGAAGGGGTGTGAGCACCAGGTTTCGTTTGGGGGGCGGGGCTCTGACGCTTCGGCTTCGATGTGGTCGGTTGCTTCAATTTCATGGGTTTCCTCCCATGTTATCCATCATGAATCAGATCCGTGACAAAAGGCTAGGCCTTCCGTGGGGAGATGTCAAGCCGAGTCTCGTAGCACACACAAGGAGCGACGCCTAGACACTCCACGGGTGTTCCTGTATAAGGGAAAGCTGTACAGCAACCAATTTCAGACGAGCAGGGGTCGACACGATGACAGCCATGGAATTCACTGGACACAAGAGAGAATAGATGCACCGGCGATATAATACGATCCAGTCGGAAGACCTCCACGAGGCCGCCGCGAAGCGTCAGACGTAACGGCTCACACCCTAATAACACTTGCCTCGTCAGCACTATAAGGGCAAGGTATAAGAGGTTGGCATTTCAATGTCGGGGCGTAGCGCAGCCCGGTAGCGCGCCTGCTTTGGGAGCAGGATGTCGGAGGTTCAAATCCTCTCGCCCCGACCAAAGTGTAGCAATACCAATTGAGAGTCGAGAGGGTTTGAAGCCGGCGAGCGCCGACCGAATAGGGAGGAAGAGGCCATGACAGCCCGGCACCGAGCCGGCCGGTCGGAAGGGTAGGCACAGCCTGGACCGGGAGACCAAATCCTCTCGCCCCGACCAAACCGTAGCGGAGTGCCGAGTACTGAGTCTTGAGTGCTGAGTTGTAAGATATAGTGCGCGACCGATCTCGTGGCTTCTTCCATCACCACTGCCCACAACTCAGAACTTATCACTTCTTCTGAAGGCGCCCGTAGCTCAGTCGGATAGAGCATCAGCCTTCTAAGCTGAGGGTCGCTGGTTCGATTCCAGCCGGGCGCACCAATAAATCAATATGTTATGAGTTTTTGTTGACCTCAAAAAGAAGCATGTAGAAGCAGTGTAGAATTCTGGAAGAATAAAAAAGGCCTGCCCACTGGCGACAAGATAGCGTTTCCCCACGAATTCCTCGCCAGATTTCCGCCACTCCCATTTCACAACTTAACCTGCAGAGAACTACCCTGAGAGGGAGCAACCACGATATGCCCGAACTGACAGACAGTGCCGAAAGAATCACACACCCCGAAAAGAAGGCATCAGCAACCAGAATCTTTCAGATAAATCTGAGGAAGTTTTTCCCGCCCAATGATGAATACGCGACCTGCATGGCGCGACTGTGTATCCTAAGGGAGGACTTAGCGTTAGAGGCGAAGGGCATCTCAGAGGGGCCATTCGATTGGCTAGATGGAAATGGGATTCCCTGGCGTCATAATTACTTTTTTCGCAATTTCGCAAAAACAGTTCGTGAAATAGCCAGCGCGCTTCAGACATTAAACTGCACCCAGGAGTTTCAGCAGGCACTCAAAAAGCACTACACCCTGGCCGAGCAGAAAGTCTTTAGAGACTTTTGTAAAAAGATCCAGCAATCTATCCAACTCATTACAGAACTGCGAAATAGCATCGGAGGGCACGTACAGCACAAGGTTATCGGGCAGGGGCTCAAAAGTATCAATTTTGATTGGACTGGGTTTTGGGAACGTCCCATGCACCCAAGAGACAAATTTGATCATACCCATCATCCATTTGCCAATGACCTTGTTTTAACAAGTCTCGTGGCAGGAGATCGTCCAGGCAATCTGCCGGTAAGAGATGTCACCGAAGTGCTGGCTATTCCGGGAGAGATGGCCGAGCTGCTGGATGCCATTCCTCACATTGACGCGCTGTTTGAGCTTTATGTCGTAGAAAGGCACTTGCTTTGATCTGAGCGGAGAACTTCCAGGGGTATGCCCTCCTCATCGAGCAGCTGGATCTCCTGCCCCCCGTGGCGCCTTCCGACAGGTCTTCGTATCGACCCGCGTCACGGCTCCGCGCCACACTTCAAGCACGAGCTGGCCGGTGAAGTCTGCCGGCAGCCGTTGAATATCTTCTGTAACCCAGTGCGGGAGTTCCATCCGATCCCACCTGTCCGTTGGTGGCCGGATTGTGCGCTGGTTCATTTGCTCAGGTCAATGAGCCACGAGCAAGAGACGCGCTTCGCGGCCT
>DASQFV010000347.1:0-3570 GCA_035632975.1 Nitrospiraceae bacterium | reverse complement strand
AGCACAGGATGATGCTGCCACCGGCCGCAATTACTCGCACTGTTCGAATTTTTCGGGATTCTATGAGAACGAGGCTTCCTTTTCAATATGCTCGACACGATAACCCAGTAAATTCTTTGTAAACTCACTCTGTTTTTTGAGCCTTGCCACGTCTGACATTGCGCCCGCATTGCTTCTCGCGGGGCGCCATGTGGATTGACTCCCTGTCCCCTGTGCTGAAAGCTCAATGCGTTTTCCTCTTCCATTCCTGGCTCGCCCCTCTTACGATACGGCCTAGCCCGCATTGTTCACGAGGGTTCGTGACGAAACCGCCGAGACAGCAAGCGAGACGGGCGCGCGGAGCCGCGAGGCGGGGCGTTGCCCCGCCTGGGAGTTCCGAAGGGGGTGTGCCCCCTTCGTGGGGATTCTACAAGGGGGCCGGCCCCCTTGTAAAAGTGGGCGAGGCAGGCTTCAGGGCCGAGCCCACGAGGGAGGGAGGCATACTTGAAACAGTATGTTGACCGACCAAGCGGCGAGCCCGCCCGCCGTCAGGCTTGTCGCAGCGGCGTATCGGCGGTTGCAGTAGAAACCTTCGTGAATTATGCGGGCTACACACTGTGGAGGCTCCTCACATGTCAGACTTGCCGCTCGATCAACTCGATCAACTCGAACAACTCGTCCAGGGTCACCACTGGGACCCCCTCGCGATTCTTGGTGCCCATCCGATGGCCCAGAGCAGTTCCCCTACCGTTGCGATTCGGTGCTTCTTGCCGGAGGCCAACGACGTTGCCCTACTCCTTAGTGGGCGAGGTCGACAGCCCATACCCATGACGCGCCTGCATGAGGCCGGTCTGTTCGAAGCGATCGTCCCGGGGCCACTCGAAACCGCCCCCTATCTTCTCCGCGTAACCGACCATACAGGACAGGTATCGGAGCGGCACGATCCCTATGCATTCCCTCCCCTTCTCACCGACTTTGAGCTGCATCTCTTCGCCGAAGGAACCTTCTTCAAAGCCTATGAAACGATGGGCGCCCATCTCCGGACGGTGCAGGGTATCGCCGGAGTCCATTTTGTCGTCTGGGCCCCGAGCGCCGCGCGAGTGAGTGTCGTGGGCGACTTCAACCAATGGGATGGCCGCCGCCATCCCATGACGAACCGCGGAGCAACCGGCCTCTGGGAACTCTTCATTCCCGAACTCACAGACGGTACGCTCTACAAATATGAAATTCGGTCGCGCCATCATGAGGCACCGCTCCTGAAAGCCGATCCCTATGCGGTCGCATCGGAACTTCGCCCCAAGACCGCTTCGATCGTCCGCGCAGTCTCTCCCTATCGCTGGAAGGACCAGCCCTGGATGACGGCGCGGGCACAGCAAGATCCGCTCGCCGCGCCCCTCTCAATTTATGAAGTCCATCTCGGCTCGTGGATGCGTGTCCCTGAGGAAGGGAATCGCTGGCTGACCTACTCAGAGCTTGCCACAAAGCTCATCCCATACGTGAAGAATATGGGCTATACCCATGTCGAACTGCTACCGGTTACCGAGCATCCGTTCGACGGCTCTTGGGGCTATCAGACCATCGGCTATTTCGCCGTCACTAGCCGGCACGGATCTCCCGAAGACTTCATGGCCTTCGTCGATACGGCACATCAGGCTGGAATCGGTGTGCTCATGGACTGGACGCCAGCGCACTTTCCAGACGATCCGCATGGGCTCTCCCAGTTTGACGGCACGCATCTCTATGACCATGCCGACCCACGGCTCGGCTACCATCCGGACTGGCATAGCCGCATCTTCAACTACGATCGCGTCGAGGTCCGGAACTTCCTTCTGAACAGCGGGCTCTTTTGGCTGGATCGATACCATATTGACGGCTTGCGCGTGGATGCCGTCGCCTCGATGCTCTATCTCAATTACGGCCGGAAGGAGGGCGAATGGATTCCCAATCAGTTCGGCGGGCACGAAAACATCGGAGCCGTCACGCTGCTGAAAGACTTGAATGTCCTGGTCCACCGTGACTTCCCTGGCGCCATGACTATCGCCGAGGAATCCACATCCTGGCCGGGAGTCTCACGCCCCACCTATGCCGGAGGACTGGGCTTCACGTTCAAGTGGAACATGGGCTGGATGCACGACATTCTGGAATACTTCGGTCACGATCCCGTCCACCGCCCCTTTCATCAGAATCAGATTACGTTTGGGCTCCTTTATGCCTTCAATGAAAACTTCGTGCTGGTGCTCTCGCACGATGAAGTGGTGCACGGAAAGCGGGCGCTGCTCGACAAAATGCCCGGCGACGAGTGGCAACGCTTTGCCAACCTCCGTTCCCTCTATGGTTTGATGTATGGACATCCCGGCAAGAAAATGCTGTTCATGGGCGGAGAGTTCGGGCAGTGGCGTGAGTGGGACCACGACAACAGCCTGGAATGGCATCTCTGCGATTTCGAGCCACACGTGGGGCTCCAGCGGTTGGTACGCGACCTCAACTGTCTCTACCGCCAGGAGCCGGCGCTGCACGAACTCGATCACGACTGGAACGGTTTCCAGTGGATCGACTTTTCCGATGCAGCCCATTCCGTGATCGCCTTCCTCCGAAAAGCTAAGGACCAGGATAATCAGATATTGTGCTTGTGTAACTTCACCCCTGTTCCCCGCTACAACTATCGAGTCGGCGTGCCTGGCGCAGGCTCCTATCGAGAACTGTTAAACAGCGATGCCTCGGCCTACGGGGGGAGCAACGTGGGAAATGCGGGAGGGCTCCAGACAAGCGCCCTACCCTCTCATGGCATGCCCCATTCGCTCGCAGTCACACTCCCACCTTTGTCGGTGTTGTTCCTCAAGCGGATCTGATTCAACAGGATGCTGTAAACGATTTTGACACGCCTGAACTTCGCTAGTCAGCACGTACGGCACAACAGGAAAACTCTCACGCAGGCTACTCAAAAAGGCCGGCCAGCAAGGCCGCAGTCGATGAAAGCACCGGAGGCGTAGCCTCTGGGCTACGTTGAGGATGCTTTCGAGGCGAGAACGACGCTGACGGACTTTTTCAGCAGCCTGCGAGGAAGGGAACTACCAGGTACGGAATGGACCGCTATCGAGATGGATGAACTTCGCGCGCGGATAAAACCCTACTCCACCGTACCGCAGCCTCAACGCGGCATGGCGAAGCTCGCGAAGCTTGACACCGGGAACATAGAAGTCGAGCGCCTGCCCCTGAACATGTAGGCTGTGCTGCGCGACTCGCCGGCTCCGCTTCACGAGCTGCGCATTGTACTCGGGCGACCGATATCCAGAAATCACGTGAATTTCGCCGGTACCACCGACCGCTTTCTGTACGAGATTCACGTGCTCCAGCATTCGCACATCGATGGCGGCGACTTCTCTTGTGTGATGGCACCGCAGAATATGATTGACCTCATCCAGCGCCGTCAGGTCATAGTGCCCTGCGTCATCACGATAGCGGACTCGCAGTCGTTCGTTCGTGTGCACGTTGAAGAAGGTGAGTTCGCCGTCAGGAAGCTCGTTCGCGCGCGCGACCGAGGGACGCAGAAGCCTGCTGCCGAGCAGTAGAAGCCCGACAGCAGACGTTTTC
>DASQFV010000346.1:0-5165 GCA_035632975.1 Nitrospiraceae bacterium | reverse complement strand
TCCCAGACGTGTAGGCTATCGAAGTTCCACTGGGCTCATATAGTTTTTCCGCAGCCGCTAGTCTATTTTCCCCAACACGGCCTGAGTCGTTTTGAAGTGCAGTTTGGCGACCGACCCCAGTCGTTCCTCTCCATGCTTCTTCACGATCATGCGTCCGGCCAGTTCGACGGCGGGTGACGCCCCTTTTGGCAGCGTCGTGCCGATCTCATCCGAGAGACGTTTCAATCGGAGGAGGAATTCTGCACGGGCCAGGATGGAGGCGGCGGCCACGGCCAGATCGGATTCGGCCCTGTGCCGTTGTTCTAATGCGATCGTGCGCCCCTTCTCCTGTAATGCATTCAGGATCAACCGCTCGTCGCCAAACTGATCCGAGATCGCACGCCCGCATGGAACCTTTTCCAGCAAAGTCTCCAGGGCCTTGGCATGTCCCCATGCCAGCAGGCGATTCAAGTTCCGGATCTTCGCGTAGAGCTCGTTGTAGCGTGGCGGACCGATTGCGACAATGCTGTGAGGGCAAATCATTCGGATATCGGGCGCCAGTTGAAGTATGCGGCCGTCTGATATTTTCTTGCTGTCCTTGACCTGCATGAGGGTCAGCTCCCCCTGCGTGGTGGCGTTGACGAAGACAGCGGCGATGACCAGGGGACCAAAATAGTCTCCCTTGCCGGATTCATCGATGCCGATGCGTTCGATCGAGGGGTGCGGCGTCTTGTCGGTCACAGGCAAATGGCCTTAGTAGGAATATCAGAGCGGCGGGGTAATCTAACAGAGCCTCAAAGGACGGTCAATTTTTCAAATCGTAGGCAACGGGTCATTATCAAGAAGAATGTGCGATGCAGGCATGGCGGTCGTTCTCTCGCGGTGTGCTGTTGATGGTCGCTGGGCTGGGAGTGGCTGTGGTCGACGGGTGCGAAACGAATCCGTACACCGGGCGGTCACAGTTGTTGATGAGCTCGGTATCCGAGGAGATCCAATTAGGCGCACAGGCGTATAGCCAGGTGAAGAACGATCCCAAGCTCAGGCAGTCGCAAGATCCACGCAAGATCGAACCGGTCAAGCGCGTGGCGGCTCGCATCGTCGAAGCGGCCAAGCGTTCGAAGTATGCCGAGATGGCAAACCAGTTTCAGTGGGAAGTGACGGTCATCAAGGATGACAAGACGGCAAATGCCTTTGCGCTGCCCGGTGGTAAGATGGCGGTGTATACCGGCATCTTTCCCATGGCCAAGACTGAAGCAGGGCTGGCCGCCGTCATGGGGCATGAAGTCGTCCATGCCTTGGCCCGACACGGTGCAGAACGGATGAGCCAGGGCCAACTGACGAATGCCGGGCTTCAGGTCATCGGCGCGGCAGCCGGGGGCGGGATGCTGGGGCAATCGGCGATGGCGGCGCTTGGTGTGGGGGCGCAAGTCGGCGTGTTGCTGCCCTGCAGCCGAAAGCATGAATCGGAAGCGGATTATGTCGGGATTCTGCTCGCGGCGGATGCCGGCTATGACCCGCTCGAGTCTATAGCTCTGTGGGAACGGATGGGGCAGATGTCCGGTGGCGGCGCGCCGTCAGAGTTTATGTCTACGCACCCAAGCCACGAGACCCGCATCACCCAGCTAAAAAAGTGGATGACGGAGGCCATGGCCATTTATCAGGCCAAGCCGTCAGTTCCCCCGGCGCTCTTACCGCCCGCGCAGTAAGTCAAGGCATTCGCGGCGCCCTTGAAAGCGCGAACCTCCGGCCCTATAGTGTTCTGGCGCGAGGGAGAAGACCGGGTGATCGCTTGGAGCGGGAACGCTCTGAGAGGAAAGTCCGGACTTCATGGGCAGGGCGCTGGGTAATTCCCAGGCGGAGCGATCCGACACCAGCACCACAGAGAACAAACCGCCGATGGCCAAAGCGACGGGATTCCGATCTGGTCACCTTGGCTCAGGTAAGGGTGAAACGGTGGAGTAAGAGCCCACCGCGGTGGTGGCGACATCACCGGCAGGGTAAGCGTCGCCCGATGCAAGGCCAAATAGGAAGACATCTGTCGGCTTTCTTCGGACAGTCGGCAACCGGCTGGCCCGGTCGAGGTCTTCGGGTAGGTCGCTTGAGGTTCGAGGTAACTCGGATCCCAGAGAAATGATCACCCCCGCTTGGGAGCAAATCCCAGGCGGGACAGAATCCGGCTTATAGGTCTTCTCCACCGCGCTTTTTTTATCGCTCGACGTAGCTCCCCTTCCGTCACTTTCCCTGCGAAGCGTTCGACCTCGTCGAGCAAGACGACGGGAACCCTCGCCCCATAACGTTCCGTCAATACGCTGTCACCGTCGATAAACACTGTGCTCGTTTCGATGTGGAGTTCTGACTGAAGATGCAGCGCGATTCGGTACACGACTCCACACAGATGGCAGTCTTCACGAGACAGGATGGTCACACGGACAGGCATACTCATGGAGACGAGACTCAGGGCCAGCCAGATGACGCCGGATGGTATCATGTGGGGAGTCAGACTGTTAGGGGAGGAGGCTCACGACCTACCCTACTATTGACGGGTGGAAACACGTGGTGATAGGATCATACAGCTTTCCCCCTGATTTTTCAGAGCGTTCTGAGTCAATCGTAGGAGTTGTGTCTGGTCTACGGGGACAAGACGCGACTTATCGTATTCCCCTGATTCCTCTACCAGCTTCTCACTGGTGGCAAGGATGGAGGTTCTGTTATGAAGCTCACAGGTGCTGAGATCCTCATCGAATGCCTCAAACGGGAAGGCGTCAAGACGATATTTGCGCTTCCTGGTGGTGTCGTTCTGAAAATTTTCGACATGCTTCATCAGCAGAAGGATATTGATGTGGTTCTCACCCGCCATGAACAGGGAGCGGGCCATATGGCGGAAGGCTACGCCAAGGCGACCGGTAAAGCCGGAGTTTGCCTTGTGACCTCCGGACCCGGCATGACGAACGTAATTACGGCGTTGGCGGATGCCTACATGGACTCCGTGCCGCTGGTCTGTTTTAGCGGACAAGTCCCTACCAGCCTTATTGGGAATGATGCATTCCAAGAAGCAGACAATGTCGGCTTGAGCCGCCCCTGCACCAAGTATAACTTTCTCGTGAAAAATGTGGCCGAGCTGGCGACGACGATCAAAGAAGCCTTCTACATTGCAACGACGGGGCGTCCAGGGCCGGTGTTAGTGGACATTCCGAAAGACGTATCTATGGATAAGGCGGAATTTACCTATCCGAGTTCCGTCTCCATCCGTAGTTACAATCCGGTGTATGAGGGGAATAAGTGGCAGATCAAGCAAGCGGCAGAGGCCATGACCAAGGCAAAGAAGCCTGTACTGTACGTCGGTGGTGGTGTCATCTTTTCGGGCGCATCGCAAGAATTGATGGAATTGGCTGAATTGACTCATATGCCGGTCGACATGACGTTAATGGGGCTGGGCGCCTTTCCTGGCGAACATCCCCAGTCCATGGGCATGTTGGGGATGCACGGGACCTATTGGGCGAATATGGTCATGCACTATTCCGATCTGGTCGTGGCCATCGGGGCTCGGTTTGACGATCGTGTCACCGGAAAGGTGTCCGAATTTTGTCCGCACGCCAAGGTCATCCACATCGATATCGATCCGACCTCGATTCGGAAGAATGTTAATGTCGACATTCCGATCGTCGGCGATTGTAAGATGGTGCTTCGTGAAATGATTCAGATTCTTCGTGCCACGGTGAACGGCGATCAACGGGAATTGCGCAAGCCCTGGTGGAATCAGATTCGCGAATGGCAACAGGCGAATCCTCTCGCATATCAACAAGAAGCGGATGGGCCGATCAAACCGCAACATGTCATCGAGCGGCTCTATGAACTCACGAAGGATCGGGACCCGATCCTTTCGACCGATGTCGGGCAGCACCAGATGTGGGCCGCCCAGTACTTTAAGTTGGCGAAACCGAATCGCTGGCTGACCTCAGGGGGACTTGGGACCATGGGTTTTGGATTTCCCGCCGCCATGGGGGCGCAGGCCGCGTTTCCCGGCCGGCTGGTCCTCTGCATCGCCGGCGATGGCAGTATCCAGATGAATATGCAAGAAATGGCGACGGCAGTGGTGCATAAGCTGCCGGTCAAGATTATCGTGATCAATAACCGATTCCACGGGATGGTCCGTCAATGGCAGGACCTCTTCTACGAAGGTCGGTATGCCTCGAGTTATCTGGAAACGACGCCGGATTTTGTCAAGTTGGCGGAGGCGTATGGAGCGGTTGGGCTCAGGGCCAGTAAGCCATCTGAGATCGATGCCGTCCTCAAGGAAGCGATCGCGGTGAATAAACCGGTCATCGTCGATGTGCCGACGTATCCGTATGAAAACGTCTATCCCATGATTCCCGCCGGCGGCTGCAATCACGAGATGATTTTGGAAGATCCGCCGGCCTTGAAAAGTAAGCAGTCTGGAGCGGGCCAGGTGGCTCCGAAAGATTCAGACACGATCCTCACGGCCTAACCCACGGCGTCAGGAGTCACACTGGGTATGGAACACATTATTTCGGTGACGGTGGAGAACAAGTTTGGTTCGTTGTCTCGGGTCGCTGGCCTGTTCAGCGGGCGCGGCTTTAACATCGAAAGTCTCTCTGTGGCGCCGACGCTCGATCCGTCCATGTCGCAGATGACCATTGTCACGTCCGGAGACGAGCGGATCATCGAGCAGATCGTGAAACAGCTCAATAAATTAATCGACGTCATTAAGGTCGTGGATCTGAACGAGAGCGACTTTGTCTCGCGGGAGACGGCGCTCATTAAGGTGCATACGCGGCCGGAAGATCGCGCGGAAGCGTTGCGGATCGCCGATATTTTCCGGGCCAACGTCATCGATTCCACGCCTGCGACGTACACCATCGAGGTGACCGGAGATCCACGAAAAATTGAAGCGATCATCAACTTGCTGCAGCCCCTCGGAATCAAAGAACTCACACGTACTGGACGGGTTGCGGTTGCCCGCGAGTCGATTCGGTCGGCGGGTGTGCAGGCGAAAAAGATTGCCCGCGAATAGGCTCTGCCGGGCGCATCATCCACATCTGTTCAGTAGAGCGAACACCGTTGTTACCCAGGAGTGATCGATGAAGATCTACTACGACAAGGATGCCGATATTCAACAGATCCGGAACAAGAAAGTTGCGGTGATCGGCTATGGCAGTCAGGGCCAC
>DASQFV010000345.1:0-2886 GCA_035632975.1 Nitrospiraceae bacterium | reverse complement strand
CTTCACTGCGCGCATTGAGGGACCACCGTTTCATCGTGGGGCCTCAGCGAGCAAGAAGAATGGTCCGGCTGCTCCCCTTCGTATCTTTCTGGGGCCGCGCGTTGCGCGAGCAAGAAGGGCAACCGGTTGCCCGCTACATTTTCTTTCGCACATCCTTCCATTCCTTTGCCACCTTCGCCTTCCGCGGCGCATCGCCCTTCGCTGGCTCTGGCACCATCACGGCTTCGAGGCGCCGCTGCAGAAACGCCTCGGCAAAGGCTTTTGTGCGCCCCACACCTATTTTGAGCGTCTTCCACCCAGCGGCATGCATTTCATCGAGTTTCGCCCCAACCGCCTCTGGATCGGATGGCAGGACGAGAATATGCCCGACCGGAAACTTCTGATCCTTGAGCCATTGTCTGGCTTGCGCATTCACCAGATCGTTGTTACCCATCGCCTGATCCCGCGTCACCACATAGAGCACGTTGTAGTAGAACCGCGTGAGCTTGCCGAGTTCCTTCGCGGCATCGGGCATCGGGCGTCTGCCTTCCGCCTCTTTCCCAGGCCAGGTCACAGTTAGCCCCTGTCCGGCGGCGTCTTCCATGAGCGCCACCATTTCCACGGCCATGATCGGGTTGCGACGTTCCCACACGGCCAGATTCGCACCAGCCTCAGCCACCGCAACTCTCGGAGTGGTTCCGACGCGCACGGTGAAGAGGACCGCCCCTTTGGCCTTCGGGGTATACGACAAAAAGGCCCGCCCGTCGCCACCGGTCATCGCGGTTGCAACGACCTTGCCGGCGACGAGAAGCTCGATGGGTTCTCCTCCCAGGCGGGTCTCAGTCAGGAGGTTCTCCCCTGTGAGCGTCGCTTCGATGGTGGCCGGCTGATTGGGTGAGGTAAGGCTATCGTGAACCGTCAAGGTTCCGGGAATCTGCTCCGCCGCAGAGAGGATTGTGGTCGCAGTCCAGAAGAGGAAGATAGTGAAGAGACCGGCTCTGAGGAAAAACAATTGTGCCACGATGGAAATTCAATCGTCCGCACGTCTAGAACAAGAAGAACACACCATACAGGATGCTCAAAAAGTCCGTCCAGCAAGGCCGCAGCCGATGAAAGCACCGGAGGCGTAGCCTCTGGGCTACGTTGAGGATGCTTTCGAGGAGAGAACGACGCTGGCGGGCTTTTTCAGCATCCTGCAAGGAGGTTATGCTTTAAGGACCGCTCGCACGTCTTCCACATGGCTGCCGACCTTAACCTTGCGGAAGATCGCCTTCAACTTGCCGGCCTGGTCGATGACAAAGGTACTGCGTTCGATTCCCCAATACTTTCTGCCGTACATATTTTTCTCTTTGTAACACCCGTAGGCTTTCGAGACGGCGGCCTCTTCATCACTCAGCAGCGTGAAGGGCAGGCCGAACTTTTTGATGAAGTTTTGGTGAGACTCCTTGTCGTCCAAGCTCACGCCGAGAATCACGGCCCCCGCCTTCTTGATCGGCGTGATGGCATCGCGAAAGTCGCACGACTCCTTGGTACAGCCAGGGGTATCGTCTTTGGGGTAAAAATAGAGAACCACCTGCTTGCCCATGAAGTCTTTAAGGCTGACCGGTTCTCCCGATTGATCGGGAAGAGACAGGGCGGGAGCCTTATCACCGATGTTGAGTTCCTTTGCCATCTTAGCGCACTCCTTATCCGGTTGCTTAGCAGGATGCTGAAAAAGTCCGCCAGCTTCCTGTAAGGTTAAGGCTTAGGCCAAGGCTGAGATTGAAAGAATCTGATCCTCACTCAACATCGAACTTAGCCTGCTGCATTATCGCGGCCCACCGCCAGCGCCCGGCATGCGAGGCCCACCTGGAAGCAGTGTTTTCTTTTTAGGAGCCTCCGGATTGCCGTAGGGACTAAGCGCGGGCGAGTCCCAGATCACTTTGTCGCCCGGAGCCAGGTTGGCCGCTTCCATGAACTGTTGGCGCGCTTGCTCCGTGTCACCCACGGCATTCAAGGCCAAGGCATGGTTATAGTGCGCGGGCCCGGATTGAGGAGCCGCGGCCACCGCTTGTGAAAAATAATCCTTCGCTTCGTCGAACTGTTTCGCTTGATAGGCCTGCGTCCCCTGTTCAGTCAGAGTCACCGCTTGCGGCTTCACTCCGGGCTCGAGCGCCAGCGGGACTAACGGCTTCGCCCTGCTCTTGGAACAGGCGACTGCCCCGACGAGCAAGAGGATCACTCCGAGCATGGACAGGTATTTCATCGCGCCGTCGCGTTCCATCGGCACCTCACGCCTTCGCATGTTTCCGCGTCTCTTCCTCGAACGCTTTCCGATAGAGCACATCCCACTCCGCACTACCCTCGACGATCCCGCGCGAATAGGAGGCCAACTTTGCCTTGACCTTTTGATCGATGTCTTCTTCTTGCGCCAGTTCCGATGCGAGCACCCGCTTGATCTCTTTCAGGACCCGCCCCTCGTCGGCCTGTACCGTCACCAGCGGGCTTTTCTTGACCACCTCAAGAATGATGTGGGAGAGATGGCTGATTTTGTCTTCGCTCAACATACGGAACTCGTCAGGGGTGAGGGGTTAGGGGTAAGGGGTTCCCGAATAGACGGCCCATCTATCTCACACCCCTTACCCCTCACACCTTACCCTTCACCAGTTTAAAGAATGATGCCCCGCTCCCGCGCCAGCTTACTCTTCACCATCGTGAACATCCGCTGAAAGTCCACGTGTCCCCGCTCGATGTCTTGCTCGTAGGCTTTCAGCAGCTGCCGCACTTCGTCGTTCAGGCGGTCTTCGACCGACAGTTCTTCGAGAATGGCATGATCGATCTGCTCGACAAACGCTTTGCGATCCCCGACGATCGCCACCTGTCCCTCCTGCTGCAGCCTAGCGGCAAGCGACTCCGAGATGTGGCGAA
>DASQFV010000344.1:0-5408 GCA_035632975.1 Nitrospiraceae bacterium | reverse complement strand
CACCATCGGGTACAGGCGATGCGCTGGTACAACGGGCTCTTTTTACCCCTCGGGCTGTTCCTGCAGAGGCGCCTCGCCTGGGCGTCTGGCCTGATCGACGTCGCGAACGTGGACGAGCTTCTGCTCGTCTGCCGGCGTGGTGGCCGGTACAAATGTGAGGTCACCACTGAGGAGGTCAAGAAAGAGTCCAAGGAGGCGCCAGACATGGCCAAGGAATATAGGGGATAGAAGAAAGAGACCTTCTCTAAAAAATGCGGGCTGAACTGGATGAGATGCAAACCAAGATTGACAAATTGAAGGCGAAGGCGAGCAACGTGTCAGACACAGCGAAGACCGAGATGCACAAGAAGGTCGAGGAACTGGAAAAGCAAAATAAGCCCTGGCTTTGGTCACAAGCTTTCTCTGAGCAGTCGGATGGATCGCTATGCCTCCACCACATGCGCGCACAAACCCGCCCGCAGTGGCATTTCACCATCGATGTGGACTGGGTCCCTGGATCCGAGATCGGGCTGGAGGGCTTGCTGGATTTCTGTGATCGATGGAAGCTCAAGGCGACGATTTTTGTTGCCGGGCGGTTTGCGGAAACCTATCCGGATCTGATCAAAGATTGTCGGCGGCGAGGGCATGAACTCGGCACACATGGGTGGGAACACGGTAGCCTCGAGAACGACGAGGATTTCAGGTCAGCCAGTTATGACCAGCAGCGAGCGTGGATCCGGCTGGCGACGGAGGCCGTGGAGAAAGCCTCAGGGGTTCGCCCCGTCGTCTTCCGCGCACCGAGCTTGTGGATCAGCGAAACGACCTTGCGCGCGCTCGAAGACGAGGGATACCGCTACGATTCATCTGTGCCGGCGCGGCGATTTGATTGCGGCTTCGGCCGGGTGCATTACCTCAAATACTTTCGTGCACCGAGTGAGCCGTACCGCCTCTCGTCATCCCACCTGCGCCTGCCGGGACACAGCTCGATCATCGAGGTGGCCCCCTCAGCGTTCCTGCTTCCAACCAACATGGCCACGCTCCGGACGCTCGGTCTGCCGGTGATGAAATGGATGGTACGCCGGATTTCCCGACGTGCCTCGCGGCTGGTGTTCTATAGCCACCCCTACGAATTCGTGCATGCCCATCGGCAATCCTTCCCGCGCAATATGTCCAAATGGAATATGCAGGGCATGACACCGGAGAATTTCTCTGTCCTTGACGGATTTGTCGAACACATGATGCGGCAAGGATACTCTCCTACTCTGTTTGCAAACTCGTTTCGTCATGCGGTTGCTTCATAGCGTGAAGCGAGCGCCGATACGCGCTTTCTGCCCGCAATCAAGGATGTTAATGCGCACGCGACTGACCTTGCTGGCAACCACCGGTGAGATAGTCACAAAGCCACCTCAGATCTTAATACATTCGCAGATTGTGAGGAATTCTGACTCATTGCAGACCTTTTTCTAAGACTATGTCTTCCGGGATTTAATTTTTCCATGATCCTACGTTTGACGATGTTTTTGCTTTTGAGCTACGGCATCATCTCTTTTGTTGAGCACATCATTCACCGCTATTTCATGCATATGAAATGGTTACCTGCAGCGGTCTATCGGGCGTGTCCATTTTTCAACACAACTTACGAAGCTCATGCTGTCCGCCACCATAAAAGGTGGTACAGACGGTTTGATTATGAGCCGGATCCAGTCGGGAGACTCGATAATTTGGCGTTCACACTTTCTGATAGCCTCGCCATGCTTATTTCCGCACTGCCGCTTTGGGCGCCTTTGATATTTCTTTCACCGCTCGGAGGATGTGTTTTCGTCGCCTCAGCCATTGTTCATAACCGTCTCTGGAATCTGCTGCATCGCCAAATGCATGTCCCTGAAGATGTGTTTTTCAAGGACTGGAAGATTTACCGTTTCCTCGCTCGCTACCATTTCATGCACCACCAGATGAACGGACGGAATTTTAACGTGGTTTGCCCTCTTGCCGACTTCGTGTTGTGCCGAACGGCCAAACCAAGGATTCGCGATATTCGTAAAATGCTCACATTGGGTCTGCTTTATCCAAGGACAATCCGAATGCGAAGGCGTGTGGCCGGGTGGCCGGCCCGCCGATTCGCCACAAACGTACCCGTGAATTTGAATTCGGAAGCACTGACGACGGCAGATCTTGAACGCCACATCTTGCAGACGAGCTATACCCTTAGTTCGGGGGAGTCATCGGGCCGATTCAACCTCGCAAGTCCTGGCGACCAAGCGTTATGTGATCCGCTCCCGCCATGCAATGCACTACGCGAGTCAACCCCATCTTAGAAAGGAGTCTCACGCGTTGTACTACGCGTTGATGTTCTTGCTGCTCGGCGTTGTGGCTGCTGCTCTGGGTCTGTCAGGAATCGCTGCGGTCGCGACGCAGATTTCCTGGGTGTTATTCTTAGTCGGAATCGTCCTCCTGATCATTCACGTGGCGAAGGGGCGTACCCCTCGAGTGACCTAGCAGGAAGCGGAAAAACCATTTGGGCACAGCAGAAATTCGAGGGCCTGTGGTAACTCTTGGCACATACGATTCCGTGCGCGCACACTTGTTCCCAATTTGGAGCACCGTGAAGATTGCGACGAGGGCCGTGGTGGTCGTGCTCTGCCTTATCCTGGGGATCGTGTCGGCAGCCATCGCGGCTGACGATTCTTACATCGCCGGGTATGCCGCCGCTGTGCTCGAGCACGAATT
Source organism: Nitrospiraceae bacterium (assembly GCA_035632975.1). GTDB lineage: Bacteria > Nitrospirota > Nitrospiria > Nitrospirales > Nitrospiraceae > Palsa-1315. The sequence goes on along the minus strand of DASQFV010000344.1, from coordinate 2,702 downwards.
TAATGTGCCAGGGGCGATCTTACAGGTGCAGGAGGGCGTGGTGGTGGTGACCGCCGACTCGCTCGGCAAGGTGGACCGGCAAAAAGTGATTGCGGCTCTGGAGAAAATCCCCGGTGTCGTGCGTGCGGAAGTCCGGGAGGGACCGCCGCCTGCCGCAGTTCCGGCGGTTCCTCCACAGACGGCTCGCCAGCAAGAGCTTCCCAAGTCTGAATCAAAATTCCTTCCTCACGGTCTCCTCGTGGCTCCGTTCCATGCCGACCCGCGATGGCCGCATTTCTCCATGGCGTCCCGTCAAGTTTCATTCGGCCAGGAGCCGGGGAATTCCGGCTCGGCCAATTTTGGAGAAACGTTTGCCCTTTATCGCAACGCGGCTCCTTTGGATGGCCAATGGGAAATCGCGCTCCAGGCTGGAGTCTTCAGTCTATTCAATATGAGTGCCCCGTCCGGATCGATAGACCTCGTCAATGCCGACTATACCGTTGGGTTGCTCACCAGCTACCGGACCGGTCCGTTCGCGGGCTTCCTCCGCTTCCACCACCAGAGTTCACACCTGGGAGATGAATTCATTCTCAATAGCCAGCCGCCGATCAATAGAATCAATTTGAGCTTCGAAGAACTGGATATAAAAATCTCCTATGAGCTGGCCTCCTGGTTCCGGATCTATGGCGGCGGGGGCATGCTGGTGGGGCGAGATCCAAGCGATCTGAAACGCGGCACGAGCCAAGTGGGCACTGAACTCACCAGCCCCTGGACCTTGTGGGGCGGCAAGGTTCGTCCGGTGGCGTATGCAGATTTTCAGGCCAACGAGAGAAGTAATTGGAGGGTCGCCAGTTCCGTAATGGCGGGCCTGCAATTCGAGAATGCGCGGATCGGAGATCGCAAAGTGCAAGTACTGGCGGAGTATTTCGGCGGGCCATCGCCCAACGGACAATTCTATACGCAAGACACGGAATGGTTCGGACTCGGCATCCACCTCTATTACTGATCCACCCTCACTTCCGCTTCATCGACTTCGTCATGCCGACTTCACGTTCCCATGCTCCAACGATAGAGCACAATATCCTCAGTACGAGAGTGGTTCAGCCCACATCAACAATGCTCCGAGGTGAAACGAGGTCATCAGGTAGATCGTAGCAGGGAAGGTACTCGATCGGGACTTCAACCGCATTTAATTTTCTGCCGGAGAGCCTCTTCGTGCTCCTCAACCTGGCTTCGGGCCCTCCAACTCAGAGGCGCTGGTTGTGCGCATCGAGCCGGCGCGACCTCCTCAACCGCGTGATACTCGCTCGATACGCATGAGGTCTGTCCAAAGAGCGAGCGGTAGAGTCCGCTCGGGTACATGCCCCTGGACATGAGTTTCCACCCCACCATGCAGGTGATGCGGGCGATATCTAGCACTGGCCGGAAATAACTAGGTCGCGCTCCAGGAAGGCGCAGGGCTTCAATGGGAACTGCCAGGCTTCGATACCCTGAGCGCGTGGCCTCGATCAGAATTTCGCTTTCGAAGACGAAGCTCCTGACTTTTCCATGTTTGATCTTCACACGACTTAACAGTGATGCGGGATAGACACGAAAGCCTGACTGACTATCTGCAATTGAATAGCCCGCGGCCCAGGAAACCCAGAAATCAGCCACACGGTTCGCGACATAGCGCCAGAAGGCCGCACGCCGTTGATCTCGACGGCGGGCACCGATGATCACATGATCAGGATAGAAGCCAGCTTCAGCGAGCAATCGTGGAATGTCTTCCGGCGCATGCTGGCCATCGCCGTCCAGAGTCACGACGCCGGAGGCTCCAGCAGCCAATGCCTGCTGAAAGCCACGCCACAGACTGGCGGCTTTCCCGCAGTTCGTGGAATTTCGCAATAGCGCGACAGGCAATCCAACCAGGGCTTCTGCCGTGCCATCGGTAGACCCATCGTCCACGACGATTACATGCTCGATCTGTCGGATCGCCCGCGATGCCAGGTCTCTAATCGTGGAGGCTTCGTTATAGGCGGGGATTACAACCCAGTACTTGGCCAGGACGTTGACCTTCGAATGTGAATGGGCGTTCACGCCATCCCCCCATTGAGACCGATCACTTGGCCGGAGATATAGTCGGCCTTCTCGGAGGCCAGGAATCCGACCAGGTACGCCACCTCTTGAGGCGTACCGGCTCGCTTCATCGGTACCAGAGCCTCGATCTTTTCCGGTTTGCAACTCTGCTCGACCATCCGCGATTCGATAAAGCCTAACGCGACCACATTGACGGTCACGCCACGGGAGGCGACCTCCCGTGCAAGCGATTTGGAGGCGCCGTGGAGCCCCGCTTTGGCCGCTGCGTAATTCGCCTGACCTCGATTGCCGAGCAGGGCCGAGACCGACGAAATCGTGATGACCCGTCCCCACCGCGTGCCGATCATCGGAAGGAGCAGCGGCTGAGTCACGTTGAAAAATCCCCCTAGCGAGACTGCAATGACGTGGCTCCATTGGTCCGCCCGCATGCCCGCCATCGGGGCATCGTCGTAGACGCCCGCATTGTTCACCAGCACCTGGATCGGACCGGCCTCCAGAATCTGCGCCAGGGCACGTTGGGTGGCCTGGGTATCGCTGACATCGAAGCAAGCCACACTGGCCGATCCGCCTGCTCCGATGATCTGATTGGTCACCTCTTCAGCCGCAGCGCGATTGCGATGCGCATGGACAATGACATTCAGGTG
>DASQFV010000343.1:0-6466 GCA_035632975.1 Nitrospiraceae bacterium | reverse complement strand
GGCATCGACAACAAGGAGTTGGCCGATGCGAAGGAATTAGGACGGCGTGTGGCCGAAGTCGCTGTAGTGATGCAGCGAGGCTCTTCTCACTAACAGGCTGTTGAAAAGTCCGCCAGCAGGGGAGGGAGCGGCCAGGTGCCCTTCTTGCTCGCAGAACGCGCACGGTGAAAGGGGTGTGGAATGACACCCGTGTTGATCCCTTGCTCCCGGAGCGCGCACGATCAGAATGTGCTCGCTCGACGGCCGCAGTGGGACCAACACGGGTGCCATTCCTGGGAAAGTGACACGAATAAACTATGAAGGGTCAATGAGATGGGTGCTCGTTCGATGCGCGCAGTAAAGGGCAGCCTTGGCCACTCCCTTGAATTGAGATTGGCGAACTGGAAGGCCCTCGCTCGGGTTAATGGCACGTCTCGGGAAATCGATTGCAAAGCAATCGGAGGGTAGGGCGGGTAAAAAATATTTGCCAGTGGGTGGGCGGGTGAGAAAGCCGCGCGCAGTGGAAGATCAATCAGCCCCCATTCCTGGGGAGAGAACGAGCAAGCTTGGAAGAACCATCGTTAGCTACGCGCTGCAGCCTTGATTGGGTCAAGGTGTGTCTTGGGTGAAGTGGCTTGGCAGAGACTCCTGGCGGGTGGGGAGAAGGCTTTAGCCTTGGTTAGCTTCGTACGCGATTGGGGGAAGGCACTTGGTGCGCACTCGTCGCGATTTGCGCAAACTCATGAATATTCTTTGAGCAGCGACCGCAGCATCCTGCTTCTTTCAGTCCGAACTTTGCTTTGAGTTGGCAGGGCATGACGACGCCGGCCTGTCCCGCTTCACGGACATCCGAATCGGTAATCCCCTTACAGAGGCAGAGATACATGGGCTCATTCCTTTTATCGCCGAGCCGGGTTCTCACACGACAGTAACGATTATGATAACCGTTATCAACCGAGTTCATAATACTCCCGTCCTTTCCATATGTCAAGAGGGGAGGGAGGCAGGTTCGATGGGGGAGGGTGGGAATATCTATCGTCTTGAAAAGATGGGGCAGCTCTACAGCGTTTGTTCCAGCTGATGGACCATCTCACGGATCGTATCGAACCCCGATTGCCAAAAATCCTCAGAGGCCATATCGACTCCGACCTTAGCGAGGATCGTCTGCGGCGCCTCCGACCCGCCGGTCCTCAGCAGATCGAGATATTTTGGCACGAACGTTGCCCCTTCTTTCTGATACATCCGGTAGAGGGCGAGGACCAATAAGTTGCCGAAGCTGTAGGCGTAGCAATAGAAGGGGGTGGCAAAGATGTGTGGAATGGTCAGCCATTCCCATTGAAACTCATCCGGGACCTTGATCCCTTTTCCAAACTGCTGCCGCACCTCGGCCAGATAGGTTTTGGCCAGATCCTTCACGGTCGCCCCCTGGGCAATCATTTCATGGGCCTGATTCTCAAATTGGACGAAATAGGCTTGCCGGAGGACCGTGGCGTAGATGTCATCCAGTTGGTTGAGCAGAAGTCCCTGCCTCACCTTCTTATCCCGTTCCTGATTCATGAGTGCATCGGACAGAATACGTTCCCCAAACACCGAGGCTGTTTCCGCCAGTGGGAGGGTGGAATGGAAGGTAAACATGGAATGCCGTGCCGCCAGCATGCCGTGGACGGCATGGCCGAGCTCATGGGCCATCGTCGCGATATCGCGTGCCTCGCCGGTGAAGTTCAACAGCACGTAAGGGGTCATGCTTGGGACGACGCTGTAACAATAGGCGCCCCCTATTTTCCCGGGCCTCGTACGCGCGTCGATATGGCGTTCATGAACTACCCGATCCGCCAGCTCAGCTAATTCCGGAGAGAACCCTCGGTAGGCGTCCAGCACCATTCGGACGGCATCCTGATAGCGATAGGACTTCTGCTCCGTCCGATGCGGCGCATAAATGTGATAGCGGCTCATCGGCTTGATCTTGCATAGGCGAGCCTTGATCCGGAAGTAGTCCTGGAAGATGCCTGCGTTTTTCTGACAGACCTTCAGGAGCGATGCCACGGCTTCGTCTGGAATGTCGTTCCCAAGGTTGCGGGTGGCAATCGGGGAGGCAAACCTGCGCACTTGGAGATTCTCCGCTTTCCAGTCGTTGACCAAGGTCTTGTAGATTTCGCCCAGCAAATCGTGCTGATCAGCGTAGACACGGTATAGCTCTCGATAGGCGGCTTCACGCAGTCGGCCCTGCGCATGGCGGAGATAGGACGTCAGTTCCTCGCGCGTCAGCGTCTTCCGTTTGCCTTTGACGGTAAGCGTGAACATGAACCCGTTCGTCACAACGTCGTACAGCGAATGGACTGCGCTGCGACCCGTGACGTTCTTGATGTTGATGATCTTCTCTTCCGGTTCAGACAGCGTGTGAGGTTGAAACCGGCGAATGGTTTCGAGGTGATACCGGAGCGTGCCCGTGGCGGTCATGAGCCGGCGCGCATTGTTTTCATCGACGCTCTGCCACCACAAGTCGAAAAACACCAGTCGGTTGTGGAGTGCCGTGAGCCGCTCCTCGACCTTGGTCTTAAACGAACGCGCGGCGAGGTGTTTCGTATTTTCGGAGAACCAGAGGTAGGCATAGGCGCTGAGCCGGGACGAGGCAGCCGCGATGTCTTCGCTGAGAGTCAGCAGCGCGTGGAAGATTGAGGTTGCCATGGTCGGACTGAGCTGGGCCCGCGCAGATTCAAATTGCGCCACCATGGACTCGATCTCTCCCACCAGGGCCTCGAAACGCTGAACCGGATCCTTCGCCAAATGTGAGAGATCCCACCGCTCGGAATAGCTGTGGCGTTGCCCTCTTGGGGGAGAGGTGTTGCGTGAGCTCAAAGTGTTCCGGCTGGTCTTCACAGGTATATGCGCATCTCCTTCGTCTCGCCCCCATGCATCATGCGGGGGGTGGGCTTGCCCGGCCACGATCATACCATTCTCGCTGACAAGGAGTCTTCCGTCCGCGGTGGCATTCTCGGTATGATGCGCCAAACCTCATGACCGACCAAGAACTCAACCGGGCAGTCCAATACGTCACAGCCAGCACGTCCTATGGGCGCGACACAGTGGCCGAGATTCTCAAGACGGGGCTGAGCGAGATGACTTTGCTGGCCATGCAATCGTCGGAGCGGTTCGAACGGGACGTGCTGTTGGAATATGTCTGCCAATGGACCATCAAACGCACGGGCCAACCGGAACCGTTGGTCAGGGAAATCCTTGGCTGCGCGGGCCGCTGGCTCGATGAAGTGTACGAAGAAATCGCCAAGCGCCAGCGGGAAGTCCTCGGCCGCTCATCCGACGATGACGACGAAGGAGCGGAGCAGGTTTAGCAGGATGCTGAAAAAGTCGCTCGTCTTATCCGCCCAGCCCAGGCGCACCGAGACGCGCCTAAAGCGAGCCTTTGAGTAGTTCGAAATTCTTCGTCACCACCGCGTCGCCGTTTTGAAATGAATACGTTACGATCCGTTGCGAGCGTTGTAAATGTCGCCTCCAGCCTTTATATAGAGCTGAAAGACGGCCATAGCCTCATCTCGGCATAGATCACGACTCACGTCGATCCCTCGTTTCTTGAGCGCCGTCACCCAGTTCTTCGGTTTTGGGCCTTCATCGAACCCGATCGCCGACGCATCGTGAGCTCGCGCGCCGCAGAGGACTTTCCGAACTCCTGCCCAGGGGATGGCTCCGTAACACATCGCGCAGGGCTCACAGCTCGTGACCAGTTCATGCTTTGGCATGCCCCGCGCGCCAAGGTCGAAATGTCCGATGGCCTGTTGCGCGTTGGCGAGGGCGACGATCTCAGCGTGGGCAAGTGAACAATTTGTCGATACGACGAGATTCATCCCGATGGATACGAGCCGGCCGGTTGTGGTTTCGAACACGGCGGCGCCGAAGGGTCCGCCGGTTTCCAGCGCGACATTGGTCAGCGCCAACTGTATGACGAAGCGCATGCGGTCGCGAGCCGTCAGGATGGGCCTCTGCTGGCGACGCGCGAGACGGATGGCCCAAGATGGAAGACGAAAGGGAGACGTGGGCGAGAAGCCCGGCTTCATGATGGCAAGGACAGCTTCAGCGCATCCAGATTCTTCGTGACCATGGCATCGCCGTTCTTAGTGGAGACGTCAATTCCGGTGGCGCAGATTTTTCGGCACTCGTCGATTCGACCCAGCTTGTGCAGTGATTGGGCCCAGGCATAGTAGGCGGCTGAGTAGGTAGGTTTTACCGAGACGCATTGTTGAAGGGCCTTGGCCGCTTCCTCGAAGTTTGCATCTTCCATGTAGGCCTTCCCGAGACCAAACCAGGCAACCTCGTCGTTTGGATCGATTGTCAGGACTTTCTTGAGTGGTTCGATGCGGGGATTCGGCATTCCTCTCTCCTCGTTGGATGCTTGGCGCAACGACCGTAGCATGCGTTTCCGCTCGTTGTCTATGCGCTTTCCTGCATGTTACGATTCTAAATGTGATGAGTGAAGGGTGATGAGTGAGGATTAGCCTTCTCATCGGTCACTGATCACTGGATTACATCATGGGAAAAACCGGACTCGTCTACGATCCACGCTATCTCGATCACGATATGGGGGCCGGGCACCCGGAGTCTCCCAACCGGCTGCGCTCCATCATGCAGCAGCTGGAGCAGAGTGGCACAGCGGCTCGGCTGACCAGGATTGAACCGCGAGTGGTTGAAGACGAATGGATTACGCAGATCCACATGCCCCCGTATCTTGCGATGCTGAAGAGTCACGCCCCGACACATGGGCGGATTTCACTCGATCCTGATACCTCAATGTCTCCCGGCTCATTGCCCGCCGCCTATCTGGCAGCCGGTGGGGCGTTGGCCGCTGTGGATGCGATCATGAGCCGGCAAGTGGACCATGTATTCTGTGCGGTGAGACCGCCTGGGCATCATGCTGAAGCGGGGCGCGCGATGGGCTTCTGCCTCTTCAACAATGTGGCGATCGCTGCGCGCTATGTGCAGAAGATGCATGGCCTCAAGCGTGTCTTAATTGTCGATTGGGACGTGCATCATGGGAACGGCACGCAGCATAGTTTCGAGGACGATCCCTCCGTGCTCTTCTTCAGCACGCATCAATACCCGCACTATCCGGGGACAGGTCGAGAATCGGAACGGGGACGGGGAGCAGGGGAAGGGTTCACGATCAATGTGCCGATGGAAGCGGGTGAGGGCGATGAGGAGTATCGCGCAATCTTTCAGAAATCGTTGGTGCCGGCGGCCGATACGTTCAAACCGGAATTCGTGATCATCTCAGCCGGCTTCGATGCGCACAAAGACGATCCGCTCGCCAGCATGGGGTTGACGGAAGAGGGCTACGCGGATCTCACGGGCATCGTGGCGGGCATCGCCAAGTGCCATGCAGGCGGACGCGTTCTCTCGTCGCTCGAAGGTGGGTATAATCTGACGGCCTTGGCTGCCTCGGTCGATCGTCACATTCAGGCGCTCTTAGCCGCATGAATACCTCTGTCAAAATTCTCCTCGGTTGTGTCCTGGCGGGTGCGCTCGTCTACCTGTATTACACCGAGATCAAGCCGGTCGTGATTTTCGGGTTGCGGTCGGATTACGCCCATGCGATTCCGTTTCAAAAAATTCCGGAGGGTCTGACGAGTCTGAAGGCTGAGTCGTGTGGCCAATGCCATCGCGAGATCTACGACGAATGGAAGACGAGTATCCACGCCCATGCCTATGTGGATCCGTTTTTTCAAGCCTATTGGAAAAAGGACAAGAACATTTGGGTGTGCTTGAACTGTCACACCCCGCTGGAAAACCAGCAGCCGACATTGGTGAAAGAGATTCCGCGAGGGCGGGTGGAGAAGGCGACTCAAGAGCCCAATCCCCAGTACGATCCCGAGTATCAGAAAGAATCGGTGACCTGCGCGGCCTGTCATGTACGGGACGGAGTCATCTACGGACCGTTCGACGATTCCGCCGCGCCGCACCCGACCAAGTTCGATCCGAATTTCAGGACGGCGCAGGTCTGTTATCGCTGTCACAATGTCGTGTCCGGACCGGCCCAGTTTTATAACGTGGGACCTTGCGGGACTTACGCGGAATACGAAGGCAAGTTCTTCATGCAAGAGCGGGGCTTCATTTGTCAGAGCTGCCACATGCCTGAAGTCGATCGGCCGATCGCGGTGAATAGTCCGATCCGACGTGGACGCCGGCACCTCTGGCGCGGCGGGCACGACCCCGATATGGTGAAGCGGGCTGTGGGAATACAAGTAAGGGCCGATACCGCTTCGCCCAAGCCGGGCGATCGAGTCCGGTTTACGCTCACGTTGATCAACGCAGGCGCCGGCCATAAGATTCCGACTGGCGATCCTGATCGGTACTTCACGGTGGAGTTTTCCGTAGAAGATCAGCAGGGGCGGGTGCTGGATCACCAAGCATCGACGATGGGCCGCTGGATCATGTGGCAGCCGGCCATCGTCGAGTTGTATGATAACCGCCTGTTGCCCTT
>DASQFV010000342.1:0-2277 GCA_035632975.1 Nitrospiraceae bacterium | reverse complement strand
TGCCACCGTAAGAAGCTGTGTGGCCGAAGAGGAATCGGCAAGGTTTGGGTCCGAGATATTTCTCAGGTAACGAGCGATGACAATGTTACCGGCGGTGTTCGTGTAGAAGATGTAGAACTGGCGATTTGCAGCGTATTGGGGATCGAATGCCATCCCCAGCAACCCTCTTTCACCACCTGTCGACAGAACGCTGCTGACATTGAGGAAAGGGATTGTGAGGAGTGACCCACCAACGACGTCAAAAATTCTGATCAACCCTCCCTGCTGGACGATGAAGAGGCGTGTGGAGTCATTGGGAGGTGCGGTCATGAAGACCGGCGAGCTGAGGCTCGTACTGATCGGTTGAAGCCGCAGGCTATCGGATTGAGGTGACGAGTCTTGGTTCGATCCGTTATCGGAGCACCCGTTCAGGTGTCCAGTGCTGATAAGGACCAAACCAGCCATCAACAGGCGCCGAAACAGTACCATCAGCCCTCCCGCGTGATGCCAGGCTGTACGCTCTCAGCCTACTATAGAGTGCTGAATCGTCTCAAGTCGTCCCTATCGGTACCTATCCAGGTAGGTGCGCAAGGCAAGGCTGTCTCGTTCTCGGACCGTGACGGCGATCCTCAATTGTTCGAGATACTGATCGAGCGTTTTCCCGCCGAGGTCGATCTTGCGCGTTGCGAAAAAGTCCCGCACGTCTCGTTCGAGCTCAGGTGTGGCAAGGCTGACGATCCCACCGCACATGCGCCGCAGCCCTTGTTTGGGGAACAATTGGTCCATCTTCTCCCAGTTCGTTTTCACAAAGGCCCAAGCTAATTCTCTGCCATAGACATTGCCCAGGATGGCGCTGACGAGAAACGGCGCGTCTTGTGTGCGAATTTCTCCGCTGATGGTGCGGGCGAGCGTGCGTTCGAGCAATGCCTTGGGTTGGAACGCCGTAAGCGAGAAGAGATAGCGCCGTTCTTCTTGCGGTGTGGCGGCGGTACGGAATCGTTCGTTAAATTCGTCGTACCTGGTTGCGTCGCCGGTATGCGCAAGGATCGCGACGAGCGAGGGTACGACATTGGGGTCAACGGCTGTCGCATCGTTGCGGTAAGCCCGGTACAGTTCGGCTGCGCGTTGTTGGATGGCCGGATCATTGCCGAGTTTACCCTGTGCGCCGATCAGTTCACCCCGCAGCTGTTTTGTCAGCTCGCTCTCACCGTTTTGGGGAACCCAACCCAAGTCTGCAACGGCTGGACCGATCCGACCTCGTACGAACGCTTCCAGCGCCGGCCGATTCTCTACGGTGATGATCCGGTACAGGAAGGAGAAGGAGTCGAGTAGCACAGCCCAGACATTCTTGTCCCGCTCCGTAATGAAGCGGGCTGTCAGGTCAAGATAGTCTGTGAGGGGCATGAGGCCTGCGACGGTGGTGGCCCAGGCATCATTGATGAGATTGAACCGCTCGGTGACGGCGAGTCGATCGATGCCGATACTGAATATCCGGTCGAGCAGCTCCGGCGCATAGCGTACTCGGCAGAAGCCATGCCCTTCCTCGTTGATCAGTACTGACTGCCAATCGTGGGGAAGCGAGACCGCTGCTTGCTTCTCCGTCATCAATATACGTGAAGTTCTGGCCTTGCCTCCGGCGATGATTCGCATCTGGAGGGGGATTTGCCATGTGACGGGAGAGGAGTCGGGCAGATAGGTGAAGCGCTGTTGAGTTAACACGAGTTCTACGCCTTCCCGCACTTCAGCGGTGATCAAGGGAAACCCTGGTTGGAAAATCCATCCGTTCATGAGTTCAGGCACCGGCTGTTTGGCGATCTTCCCGAGCGAAACCCAGAGATCGTTCGTGTCGGCATTCCCATAGGCATGTGCGTGCAAGTAGTTGCGGACCCCGTCGCGGAAGACCGTCGGTCCAATGTGCTGTTCTAACATCCGGAGCACCGATGCGCCCTTTTCATAGGTCAGGACGTCGAACATCGCGTCGGCGTCCTTGGGGGCTTGCACCGGATATTCGATCGGTCTTGTACTCCGCAGTCCGTCTACAGAAAAGGCCGCGGCACGCGAGATACCGAAACTGTCCCATCGTTTCCATTCCGGTTTCCAGGCGTCCACGGCCAGCATTTCCATGAAGGTGGCGAAGGCTTCGTTCAGCCAGAGCCCGTTCCACCAGGACATGGTCACTAAATCGCCGAACCACATGTGCGCGTTTTCATGCGCGACCACATCGGCCACACGCTCCAATTCGCCGTGCGTGGCACTCTGCCGATCGACCAGCAAAGCCGTTTCACGGTAGGTAATGGC
>DASQFV010000341.1:0-5032 GCA_035632975.1 Nitrospiraceae bacterium | reverse complement strand
TTGAAGGAACTCGGCCAAGGCTGGAAACTCAACGGGCGAGGGCATTTGGTGCGGTTCTACACCTTCAAGGACTTCGCGCAGTCGCTGGCATTTGCGAACAAGGTTGGGGCTGTCGCGGAGGCCGAGGGCCATCATCCTGATGTGTATCTGGCCTGGGGGAAGTGCAAGATCGAGATCTGGTCGCACAAGATTAAGGGTCTGACTGAGAGCGACTTTTTCTTGGCGGCCAAAACCGAACGGAAGTTTAAACCGTTTCGCGCGCCGGCATAACCGACAGGAGTCCGGCTCGTTGATGAAGAGGCGGCGAGGACTTCGATAACGGACACCCAGGTCGGAGCGCCTCATCGACCTGCCGACCTCAGCAACTCAGTCCTGAAATTTTCTTGGACCCTCATCTGTTCCCCACTGTCTCGCGTGACCCAAAGGCCAGGTGAGTCGGGTAGGAGAATAACTCTGATTGTCTCGTCCGCGCAGGGACAGCACCCTGATCGAACAGAGGTTCAGTCACCTCATTGCGCGACTCCTGCGGAGTTCAGTCCCATTTCCTGTCGGATGATACCCGCTACTCGGGGCGGGGAGAGGAGGGCATGATGGCCGATCTGATTCGAACCGCTCAATATTTCAAGGTGCAGATTGCGGATAAACCCGGGACATTGGCCGGTATGCTTGCTCCACTGCATGAGTCGGGAGTGAATCTCTTGGCCGTGCATGCCTTTCCGCGGAATCGCCGCACACAGGTGGATGTGGTGCCGGAAGATGTCACTGCTTTCAAGGACGTGGCGAAGACGCATAAGTTAAAAATACAGGGACCGAAAATGTGCTTGCTGGTGGACGGCGATGATCGCGCAGGAGCCCTGGCCGATCTGACTGATCGACTCCGCTTAGCCAAGATCAACATGACCGCGGTGACCGGCCTCACTGCCGGCCAGGGCCGCTTCGGCGCGATTCTATGGGTCAAGCCGCGTGATGTGAAAAAAGCAGCCAAAGTCTTCGGCGTCGGAATGACTTAGCGACACACGTCCGCTACCTCGTCAAACGCAGCCTGCAAGCTACGATCTCGACGTGTTCAAATGGATGGAGGTGAAAAAAGGGGTCGGGGCGACAAAATCGAAGAAAACGAATGACACGAATGACACGACGAAAGAACTAAAACGTGGGATCTGTCCCGGAGTTTCTTACGGCAGACCACCAGCGACTTGATGCGCTGCTTCAATTGGCGGTGGCTGATTCCGGCCATGTTGATCAGGGAGCGTATTCTCAATTTCGAGCCGGCCTTCTCCGCCACATCGGCATGGAAGAAAAGACTCTCCTGCCCGCCGCCCAGCGACTTCGAGGCGGGGAACCACTCCTCATCGCCTCCAAGCTTCGACTCGATCATGGAGCCCTCGCCACCTTACTCATACCGACTCCCACGGCTGCCGTCATTGCGACGATCCGCGGCATTCTCAAGGAGCACAATATATTGGAGGAAGGTCCGGGGGGGTTGTATGAAATCTGCGACAAACTGGCCGGGTCAGATGCGTCGCAACTTCTTGCCATACTGCAAACTGCACCGGAGCTTGCTGTGCTGCCGCACTCCGACACTCCTACCGTGATGAACACCCTCCACCGGGTGCTGGAGCGAGCCGGTTATACCTTCCCCAAAGATGAAACTTGAGAGACTGCAAGGTCGGTCCTCGAATCTTGTCATCCAACAATGCCAGGCATTTGCCAGCAAGATATTGACACTCCGATAGTTCTTTCCCCCTTCGTGTTTTTGGGTTTGTACCTCTGCACCACGCGATTCGACAGCAGCCTCTTTCCTCATGCGTTGCCTCGTCGCGGACAATTTGATACTGTTGCCCCCCTTGTCAGCGAGAATAGTGAACCATCGGCTACCACTTGCCGGCTCAATGTCCACGGAGACCCGCTCTGCCCGTCTTGAATACGACTCGTACGGGGAGGGACTTGGATAAGGTCTTTGACCCGGAGACCGCGAGCACGACACCTTTTCAGCAGGGTCTGGGAGGGTTACGTTGCAAATGATACGTGCATGCGTTCTGGCTATGGGATTGGTTGGAACGCTGAGCCTGTTGGTGGGACACGGATCGTTGTGTCCAATATGGGCACAGCAACCGACCGTGAAGGAGGGTGAAGGTGCGCCTGCTCAGCCTGGTGAAGCCGGCCCGGGCGTGATGGAACCAAATCGCCTCGAGGACCCCGGTTTCTTCCTCCACCTCTCAGACCCAAAGTGCTGACGCCGGAGCAACTGGAGGAGGCCGAACGCCTCAAGAAATTGGCCGGTGCGTCGCTTGTTTTCAGTGAAGCAGAAGAGGACGGGAGCCACAGTGGGACTGAGGAGTACATATGATCGACACTCAGGCGAGCGATGACGAGCTGACCTTCTCCTTGGTCCGCCATGATCCCTGGTTTCGTCTGCAACGAGCGGTCGGACTCATTCCAGCCCACGGACTGGGGATCCTCCGGCGGTGCCTGTTCTTCGCGCTAGTGACGTGGCTTCCCATCGCGATCTGGGCCTTGTACTGGAAGCGGGTGTTTCCCGGAGTCATCGCCGAACCCCTACTCCAACACTTCGGAGTCCATGTGCGATGTCTTGTGGCCATCCCGCTGCTGGTGGTTGCGGAGATCGCGGGGGATCTGATTTCACGTCATTTTGTCCCCTATTTCGTCAGTTCCGGACTCATCCAAGACGACATGAAATCGCAGTTCGTCCACATCCTGCGGTCCGCCGAGCGGTTGCGGGATGGGTGGTATGCCTGGGTATCGATGCTGGGCATCATGCTGCTCGTGGTATTGCTCGGAGACAGAGAGGCGGTGCATCTGCACGAACTGATATGGGCGGACGAGGGGGGGCCGAAAAGCTTACATGTGGGGTTCGGTGGCTGGTGGTATCTGTTCGTCATGCGGCCGGTGTTTATTTGGCTCCTCCTCGCCTGGGTGTGGCGTCTCGTGGTCTGCATTGTCCTGCTGTGGCGGATCTCGCGACTGTCTCTTCACCTTGTCCCCACACATCCGGATCGCGCGGGCGGTCTGGGTTTTCTCGAAGATATCCCGTTGATCTTTAGTCCGGTCATCTTCGCCTCGTCGGCGGTTCTCGCGTCCCGCTGGGGTCATGATGTGTACTATCATGACGTGGATGTGTATTCGTTTGCCATTCCACTCGGAGTGTATGTCGTTGCGATGGTCATGCTGTTTCTGGGGCCGCTTGTTCTATTCATGCCCATGCTTCATCGTTTCAAACTACGTAGCCTCTTGGAATATGGGGCGCTGGTGGGACAGCACGGACGGTTGGTGCGGCGTCGATGGATTGCTCATGAACCAGTTCAGGAAGCGCCCTTGCTCCAGGCAGCCGAATTAGGGCCGGTCATCGACACGGTATCCATGTATGAAGTGATTGCCCAAATCCGCCCGGCGCCGATCGGGAAAAAAGCATTGCTGGCCGTCGTTCTCCCGGCAGTAATTCCGATGCTTCCTGTGATGGCCATCCAGATTCCTTTGAAGGACGTGCTACTCAAGCTGCTAAAATTGCTGCTGTGAGAGTACGGCTTAGGAAGGCAAAAATGGTGAGGAGCCATGTGTCTTGATCGCCGCGAGGCCGGTTATTTCTGTCCTGCGGAAGTAAGGAGAGAAGAGAGTCGGTTCTACTACTAATCAAAAGGAGAATCAGGATGTTCATTCGACAAACACGCCACATGTGGGGAATAACTGCGTCGGCGCTGATCGTGACCGCAATGGTCACAGGCTGTGCCGGCGGCCTGCTGGGGAGCAAAGAGGAAAAGCTTGCGTACTTCCACATTCTGGAAACGGAGACGCTGGCGCGGCTGATCAAGGAGCAGCCCAAAACCGAGCAAGAACTTGCGCAGTCGGTGGGCTATGCGGTGGGAGAGAAAAAGGTGGTGAAGGTTCCTCTGGTCGGCGCCGGTGGCGGCGCAGGGGTCGTCGTCGAGAAAGCCATAGGAAAGCGGACCTATGTGAGGATACCGGAACTCCAGTTCGGAGCGGGCTGGGGTGGGCGAAGCGAGAAGATTGTGCTGATCTTCCAGGATATCAAGCAGCTCCGAGATCTGGCCGACGGCAAGTGGCAGGCAGGGGTCGCAGCCGAGGCTGCGGCGAAAGCCGGAGATGTCGGCGCCGCCGGTGGCGGAGGCACGGGAGATCTGGCGAAGGGCTTTTCCACATACGTGCTGACCGATGCGGGAGTCTCCGCGACCGCCACGATCAGTGTGTTACGGACGCAGCCCTATTCGATTGACTGAAGACAATGACCGATTCGATGCATCGAGTGTTCACGTCACCCCATATACTCGTTCTTGAGGCGAGGTCTGTTTCAGGCAAAGGAGGTGTGTATGAATTTGAAGAAATCGCAAAATCGACACTCTCGTATGTTGATTGGTCTCGCGATGGGTTTAGAGGTGAAGTGATCGATTGGAGAGAAGAGAAGGCTGTGTTGTGGATCTGTCATTGCGGAGGGCACATGAAATTAGCGACAGCTTTAGCAGGACTCCTGTTGGCGATCGCGTTGATCGCGACGATACCAGGTGTGTCCAAGGCAACGGATGACCCGCTCCCGTCATGGAACGACGGCTCTGTAAAACAAGCTGTGGTTGACTTCGTTGACCGTGTCACGACGGAAGGTGGGCCGGATTTCGTCGCACCACCCGAACGCGTTGCCACATTCGACAATGATGGCACACTCTGGTCTGAGCAACCGGTTTACTTCCAACTGCAGTTTGCATTGGACCGCGTGAAAACGCTCGCTCCGCAGCATCCGGAGTGGAAGGAGAAACAGCCGTTCAAGGCGCTGCTCGAAGGCGATAAGCAAGCCTTCGCCGCCGGTGGGGAGAAGGCGCTCCTCGAGGTCATGGCTGTGTCGCATTCGGGTATGACGACGGAGGAATTCGAGGGGATTGTCAAGGAGTGGCTGGCGACGGCGAAGCACCCGCGATTTACGCGGCCCTATCATGAGGTTGTCTACCAGCCGATGTTGGAACTGCTTGCCTACCTGCGCGCGAACGGATTCAAGACGTTCATT
>DASQFV010000340.1:0-4355 GCA_035632975.1 Nitrospiraceae bacterium | reverse complement strand
AGGAGACTTGTTCGCAAACGTGTTGTGGTAAATAGCCAGGTTCGTGGTGGTGCCCCCGCCAGATTTGTAAATGTGAATCGGCCAGCCGCGATTCACCAGATAAAAGAGGTTGCGTGTAATGGTGAGGTTGGTCGCCGCCTCCGCGTAGATGCCGTGATCGTTGAAGTTTTGTGAGGCCCCGCACCCGCTTTCTCCTGTTCGTTTGCGTCCAATCGTGTGCAAGACGTTGTTCTGCAATGTCGTCGAAGTGGTCCCATCCAGATAGATTCCGGCATTCCCGAAGACCGACATGGAGCACACCGTCGTCGCAATGTGATGAATCGTGTTGTTCTTGACCGTCACCCCTGTCGTACCCTGGATCGTGAATCCCAAATGGGCCGCCGACGTGCCGTTGCTCGCGCCGCCTGAAATGTCGAACCCTTCAATGACCCAATAATTCCGCCCCACATAAAACCCGTGATTGCCGTTATTGCGCGATGTGAGCAACACATGCGCCCCCAACGGATTCGTACTCTTGATGGTGATAGGTTGCGACGGTGTCCCGTTCGCGCCACTCATGAAGCCGACGACCCCTGTGGCATCGGGAACGGTATAGGTCCCGTTCGCGACTGTGCAGGTGTCCCCCGCCACCACCACATTAATGCACTTTTGGATCGTCAGGAATGGCGTGCCAACTGAAGTGCCGTTGTTGGAATCATTCCCAGTCGTTGCCACATAGTAGGTTGTGGCTTGAGCCAGGACGACTCCGATAAAGAAGAACACAGCAGACAGGGGCAACATGACGAGGGTCGCAACATTTTTTGAAATCTTAACCATGAACAGCACCTCCGACACTCAATTCTACCGAAATCACATATCCTAAACTACCAGCCGTTGTTCCATCCTCATAGCACAATGCATGCCATCAAGATGGCGTGCAATCTTCTGATTATCCGGATACTTGGCTTGGGTGGTCTTGTGGGCCGTTCAGAACTGTATGAACAAGCATGCATCGCAGTACGGGTGAACCTCAACCCGCAGCCTGCGGAACGAATGCCGGAACTATACGTTGATGCCATGCTGATTCCTCTGAAGCATTTTTGTCCGGAACGTCATAAGGCACCTGTTCTATTGGCCTCAAGCGCTCTGGCCTTGGTTAGGAGATAGCCTCACGCCTGGGGAACTCAACATGAGTCTGGGAGAATAATGACAGATCAATCCAATGTCGATCTCGAATCGGAAGAGACGCGTATTAAGTCGGTCTATGCGCAGCGGCAAGGATCGTCTCGGTATTCATGGTTCAATCAGGGCGAACTTTTTCGTATGCATGAACTGGAGCGAGATATCCTGGCCATCTTGAGGTCGAAAGGTCTTAGCCTCCTCCACGACAAAAAGATTCTTGAGATCGGATGTGGACAGGGACAGTGGCTTCGGGCGTTCATCAAATGGGGGGCATGCCCGGAGAATATGACGGGGATCGATCTTCTTCCCGACCGCGTTACGAATGCTAGGCAGTTATGCCCTCAAGGGGTAGAAATTCAGTGCGGGAACGCCGCGAGGCTAGCGTTCCATAATGATAGCTTTGACTTCGCCATTCAGTTCACGGTCTTTTCTTCCATTCTAGATTTGAATATGAAAGAGGTGCTAGCTCGAGAAATGCTTCGTGTTCTGAAAAAAGGTGGCCTGATTCTTTGGTATGACATCTACATCAACAATCCATGGAACCTCGATATTCGAGGTATACGAAAGCATGAGATCGCTCAACTGTTCCCAGACTGCCGCATTGACCTCCGTAGAGTCACTGTCGCTCCGCCGCTGTCCCGTTTACTTGCGCCGTATTCCTGGCTGGGATGTTACGCTCTTGAACGATTACGAATATTTAATACGCATTATCTTGGTGTGATTCAGAGGAAATAATCGATGCCTTGGTATACTGCTCCCTATTATGAGACGAAGGGCACCGGAACCAAGTGGACTGTGGCTGATCCATCACGGAGGGATTAGCCATGAAACGTCGCACTTCCCTCAGAGTTGAGGCCATCTTCCGAAGTGATATAGGGCTATTCGAAAAAAGGTTTGTGTAGAAAATTATGCCCCGCTTACTTCTGCTAACTCAACATTTCCCTCCTGAGATTGGGGCTGCCCAGACACGTCTCTTTGAGCTGGGGCAAGAACTTTCTAGCCTGGGGTGGGAAGTCGAAGTTCTAACCGCCTTGCCAAACTACCCTACAGGACGAGTCTTTGAAGGGTACAACGTGAGAAAGCCTGTGCGGGAAACTCATGGCCGGCTTTCAGTCGTGCGAGTACCACTCAGGCCTGCCCAAAGAGGTTTTGTTAACCGCCTGATTTGTTATTACTCTTTCGTATGGTCAGTCATTCGTTGGGGCACGAAACTATGCAACAAACCGGATGTTCTGTTTGTTGAATCACCCCCCCTGTTCATTGGGCAGGCCGCAGTTTCTATGTCCAAACACTGGGATGTTCCAATTGTCTTTAATGTTTCCGATCTCTGGCCGGAATCGGCCAAAAGCATGGGAATCCTTAAGAATCGGATCTTACTTGCCCTGGCTGAGGCACTCGAACTGTCGTACTACCGACGTGCTGCTCTTGTTACGGGAACGTCGGAAGAAATTGTCGCATCCGTGCGACGTCGATGTTTCTCTACCGATGCGGAAGTCATTACAAACGGTGTTGATATCGACAGATTCGGCCCCCAATATGCTGACGACGAGGCTCGATCTCTGCTAGGCACTCGTGATCGAGTAACTTTTATTTATGCAGGTGTCATGGGACTGGCGCAGGGGCTGGATCTGATCCTGGATGTCGCCGCGGCGGTTCGCGATCTGAACCACGTTCAGTTTGTTCTCGTTGGCGACGGAGCGGAACGGGAATTATTGAAACGCCGAATCGAAGTCGAGAATTTGCATAACGTACGACTATTACGAGCACAGCCAAAGGAGAGGATTCCAGCCCTACTAGCTGCATCAGATGTGGCATTTCACGTGCTTAAATTTTGGATCTCTGGTGCTGTGCCTAGCAAGATTTACGAAGCTATGGCCAGTAGCCTGCCGATCCTATTTGCTGGCGAAGGTGAGGGGGCTCGTCGCATTCTAGAAGCGCGAGCCGGCCTTGTCATCCCGTATGGGGATATCCGAGGTATCGAGAAAGCTGTCCGTCAGCTTGTCTCGGCCCCTGCTTTACGGCAAGAATTGGGCGAGGCGGGTCGCCTAGCAGCCGAGAAATTGTATAGCAGGAAACAAATTGCAAGGCGGCTGCACCATTTACTGCTCGGTGTTACCAGCCGTGCTGAGACCGCCCGTAGAGGACATGCATCCATCACAGGACTTAAAACAGATGGGGCTTAACAATTCCGCCCGTGAACACTGCGCTCTGGATTTGGTGGTGGGCGCTCGGCCGAATCTTGTCAAGGTCGCTCCGCTTATCAAGGAGCTCCAATACGAAGACCAGCTGAAGTTCCGCCTCGTTCATACAGGTCAGCATTACGATAATAGAATGTCTAATGCCTTTTTCGATGTTCTTGAAATTCCACATGAACACGTCAATCTCGAGGTTGGCTCCTCGACCCATGCTAAACAAACTGCTTGTATTATGGAGCGCTTCGAAGATTGTCGCATGTCGAGGCGACCTTCGATGGTTGTTGTGTTTGGGGATGTCAACTCGACCATGGCTGCGCCTTGGTCAGCGCAAAGCTGGGGATTCCAATCGCACACGTCGAGGCCGGATTGCGTAGCTTTGATAAGAGCATGCCAGAGGAAATCAACCGCCTTGTTACTGACAGCGTGAGTGACGTACTTCTAGCTTCAGAGCCGGCCGGTGTGGTGAATCTCCGCAATGAGGGACATCCAGAAGCCGCTATCCGCCTTGTCGGCAACATCATGATAGATTCTCTTCTCCGTTATTTGCCGGTATGCTCCGCACGAAAAACTTATTCTCACTATGGCCTCATGCCAAGCAAATATGCCTTGCTCACGTTGCACCGGCCATCAAATGTTGACAACCATGAGACACTTCGATCGCTTTGGACTTGCTTCAAGGAATTATCAAGAACTATCCCGATCATATTTCCCGTCATCCTAGGACGGTGCAAAAATTGAAGGATCTAGGCCTTTTGTTAGATAAAACTCCAAATCTTCATGTCACTGATCCGGTAGATTATATCGATATGTTATGTTTGCAGAAGCACGCATTGTTCGTAATGACCGATTCTGGCGGTATACAGGAAGAAACATCAGTTCTTGGTGTTCCATGCCTTACACTTCGAGAAAACACTGAGCGCCCGATTACTATTTCGGACGGGACCTCGACATTGGTAGGTAACTCTACTGAGCACATATGGGGGACTGCACAAGATATTT
>DASQFV010000339.1:0-5426 GCA_035632975.1 Nitrospiraceae bacterium | reverse complement strand
CCCGAACCAGGAGGAAAAGACGGCGTTGACGGCCAAGCGAAGCTGTTCGAGGGGCTCATCGGGGAACTCTTTCTTCGTTTCTTCCTTGATGAGCGCCTTAAAGCTGGAAACCAATTCCCGGAGATGCCGCGCATCGAGATGGGTCTCGTGCGTTACGCCCACCTCGGCCTTCTTGTGCCTGAGGATCGCTTCGAAATGTTCGCGCGGCACGCCCATGACGATGCTGCCGTACATGGACACAAAGCGCCGATAGCTGTCCTGGGCAAAACGATCGTTGCGTGTTTTTGCCGCCAGTCCCTCGACCGTCTTGGTCGTCAGACCGACATTCAGCACCGTGTCCATCATGCCCGGCATCGAGGCCCGGGCGCCGGACCGGACCGAGACCAGCAACGGCCGCTCAGGATCGCCGAACCCCATGCCCATCGACCGCTCGACCCGCTTGAGCGATTTCAACGCGGCGTCCCACATGCCGGGTGGATACTGTTTCCCGTTCTTGTAATATTCGACGCAGGCCTCGGTGGAAATCGTGAAGCCGGGCGGAACGGAGATGCCGAGATTCGTCATTTCGGCAAGCCCGGCGCCCTTCCCGCCGAGGAGCTCTTTCATGTTGGAGGTCCCTTCGGCCAAGCCGTCACCAAAGTAGTACACGTATTTCTTCGCCACGCTGCCCTCTCCTTCGCGTTGACTTCAGTCCAATTCAATGGATGAGTGATGCCCCGTGGCCGGCGGCGGATTCGAGACGAAGCCGATACCGGCCGACCAGATACCATTTCGCCACCAGCCCAAGCGCAATGATTGCCACGACAGCTAGCACCAATATGAGCAACCGATAGTCGGCGTGCCCCCCCCGATCCACATAATACTGCCCGTCCGGCCCGTGTCGAAGCTTGATCTCCCGTGGAATCTGATGAGTCTTGCCGGACGGATCGGATAGATTGATCCATTCCGAGCAGAGCGATACCGGATCAACCGCTCCCGTAACGGACTGCCGGCCGAGCCGGAGGCAAATATCCTGTTTGGAGTTGAACACATCGGGGGTCGTTACCAGTTCATCAAGGTTAATCCCACTGGCCCATAACCCAACCAGAACGATCGCGTTGCAGAGAATGATCATGGCGAGAGACACGGCGATGGTGAACCGACGGACTTTCCTCACCCGACGTTGATCGTCTGACAATGATTGATCCATGGCTTTCACCCGACTCGTCTCTCTGCCGAACGGGTGGTCTGGATGAGTCCCTAACTGCGCGTCGAACGACGTTCCCAACTCTCTGGGTCTCCCCTTCGCCCCCTGTTCATCTCCCAGGAGGGGCGCCTATTGCCGGTCTCACTGCGGCCGTCGAGCGAGCACATTCTGATCGTGCGCGCTCCGGGAGCAAGGGACCGGTATAGGTGCTGCTCCTCCCTATCCTCCTTGTACCACAATCTGCGAAAAGTCCGCGAACGACATGAATAATTTATCCACGTCCTGGAGCAATGACAACCGGTTGCTCCGGATAGCCGGATCCTCCGCATTCACCATGACTGCTGTGAAAAATGCATCGATCGCAGGCTTCAGACGCACCAACGCATCCAAGGCCTGGCCATAGTCCCCACCGGTCATCGCGGATAGCATCTTCGCCCGTTCTTCCGCGACGGCCAGGTACAGCGCCGACTCCGTGATATGCTCGAACCGTGCCTCGTCGACCGGCTTGCGATCCCACTGCTCTTTCTCGACGAGCCGATGCGCACGCTTGAAGCCGACGATCAACGGATCGAATTCCGGCTTCGTTGTCACGGATTCAAGAGCTTCCATCTTGGCCACAAGATCCCGCAGTTCAAATGACTGCCGATCCGAGACGGTCAACACTGCATTGATCACATCATCGCGCAGCTCATGCACTGTCTTCACATAGTGGCGGACCCGTTCGAACAGAAAATCGACCAACCGCTTTTGCGCATCTCCTTGAATCGGAGCCGCCTTGATCCCGGTTGCCACCACAATGGACTGAGCCTCTCGAACCGCCTGCCCAAGATTAACCCGAGTGAGACCCTCCAGGAGAATCCGGACAATCGCAGTCGCATGGCGGCGCAAGGCGAAGGGATCTTCAGAACCGGTTGGAACGATCCCGACATGGAAAAACGCCGCGAGGCTATCTAGACGATCCGCGACAGACAGGACTTGCGGCGTAAGGGTAGCGGGAATCGGGCCCTCCATGGAATGCGGCTGATAATGCTGCCCGATGCCGACGACCACCTCACGATCCTCCCCATCAAGCCGAGCGTAGTAGCCTCCCATCACGCCCTGCAGGGTCGGAAACTCCCCGACGATTCCGGTCAACAAATCGGCTTTACAGAGTTCACCGGCGCGCCGACAGGCATTCACCATGATATCCTTGAGTCCCGCTAGTTGAGCGAGCGTCGTCGCCAACTTGGCCACCCGTTCCTGCTTTTGCGCCATCGTGCCGAGCTTCTGATGAAAAGTCACCCCGCTCAACTTCTTGACCCGCTCCTCCAACTTCACCTTCCTGTCTTCATCGAAAAAGTACTTGGCATCGGCCAATCGCGCCGCCAACACCCGCTCGTTGCCTTCGCGAATGAGCGACATATCTTTAACCCGATTGTTGGTGACCGTGATGAAATGAGCCACTAGCTTTCCAGTATCTTTGTTCATCAAAGAGAAAAAGCCCTGATGCTCTTTCATCGACGTGATGAGGATCTCTTCCGGCACGTCGAGATAGGCTGCCTTGAACGACCCGATGATGGCATTGGGGTATTCGGTTGTATAGACCGCCTGATCGAGGAGGTCGGCATCAATGTTCAGACGGAAACCGGTCTCCTTGCAAATCGCGGCAATTTGATTTTCGATCATGTGGCGGCGGCGCTCTGGGTCGGGAATGACCCCTTGACGTTCAAGCCCCTTCAGATAGGACTCGTAGTTTCGAACGGGAATCCCCTTCGCACTCCCTAACACGCGATGGCCTTCCGTCCGGTTGCCGGCGGTAATCCCCGCGGCTTCGATCGGGAGCGTGGCCCCTCCGTACAACGCCACCAGCCACCGTACCGGTCGAGCGAACCGCACGCCGGTGCTGTTCCACTTCATCGCTTTCGGAAACGAGAGGTTCGCGATCAAGTGCGGGAGGAGTTCTTTTAGGACCATGTTGGCGGGTCGCCCCTGTTCCTGCTTCACTGCAAAAAGATACTCCCCCTTCGGAGTCCGGCGAATCTGCAGCTCTTGGACGGCGACTCCTTGTCCTGCGGCAAATCCAGTCGCCGCTTTGGTCGGCTGGCCGGCAGGATCGAACGCCACTGCTTTGGAAGGACCCATCGCTTCCTTGACCATAGAGGTTTGCTGGCTCGCGAGGCCCTCAACCACCAGGGTCAAACGTCGTGGAGTTCCCAGAGTACGGGCGGCTTGAAACGCGAGACGTCGGTCTTTCAACATCTGCTCAGCCGAATCCTTGAGGACAGCCAGGGCGGGAGCGATGAACTGGTAGGGAAGTTCTTCAACGCCGATCTCAAGCAACAATTCAGCAGCGGCCACAAGGGAAGGGCGTTTCTGAGTCTTTGTCATGGATCCTTCTGCAGCCTTATGAACGGCGGGCCACAGCTTTGGACCGAATACTTGATGTCTTCGCTCCAGCACGCCCCGTCCCACGATTGAGCAGCGGATGCCCCATCGCTGCCCGCTCTTCGATGTAACGTTCGGCACATTGGCGTGCAAGCGCGCGGACCCTGGCGATATAGCCCGTGCGCTCCGCCACGCTGATCGCCCCGCGGGCATCGAGCAGATTGAAGAGGTGCGATGACTTGATACAGAACTCGTAGGCCGGGAGCGTCAATCGCTTGTCGCGATTCACCAGCAGCCGCCTGCATTCTCCTTCGAACGATTGAAACGTGGCCATGAGCATCGCCACATCGCCTTCTTCGAAATTATAGGTCGAGAATTGGACTTCGGTTTCGTGATGGATATCTCCATACGTGACTGAATCGCTCCAGGCAAGGTCAAAGACGTTATTCACGTGTTGCAGATACATTGCGATGCGTTCAGTCCCGTATGTGATTTCAACGGTGATGGGATTCAGCTCGATCCCGCCGATTTCTTGAAAATAAGTGAATTGGGTGATCTCCATCCCATCAAGACGCACCTCCCAGCCCAGGCCCCAGGCGCCCAGAGTGGGGGACTCCCAGTCGTCTTGAATGAACCGGATGTCGTGCTGCTTCGGGTTAATCCCCAATTGAGCCAGACTCTCCAGATACAACATTTGAATGTTGTCCGGCGCCGGCTTCAGCACGACCTGATACTGATAGTAGTGCTGCATGCGATTCGGATTCTCGCCGTATCGTCCATCCGTGGGACGCCGGCATGGTTGGGGATAGGCCGCCCGCCAGGGCTCCGGACCAAGTGACCTGAGGAACGTGGCTGGATGAAAGGTTCCTGCCCCCATTTCCAGATCATAGGGTTGATGAACGACACAGCCTTGCTCGGCCCAGTAGTGATGCAACGTGAGAATGAGAT
Source organism: Nitrospiraceae bacterium (assembly GCA_035632975.1). Lineage (GTDB taxonomy): Bacteria > Nitrospirota > Nitrospiria > Nitrospirales > Nitrospiraceae > Palsa-1315. The sequence continues at coordinate 928 of DASQFV010000339.1, read as the reverse complement.
CCTGGAAGGTCACGAGCAGTCCAGTCGTATTTATAGAGGTCCGAATTCTCGCGCGAGACGCGTTGAAATGAGCGGAGAAACTAACAGGAATGCGCAGAGCCTGTCAAGGAACAACCCCTCTAGGATCAAGGAGTTGCAATAGGTTGTCTCTGCTGGATGGACGGGCGTTGGGGACCAGAGCCCCATGAATGATCCCGCTCAAATTTTTCAGATCGGCTCTTGACGGGAGCAGGCGTGGCACTCTATTGTCGCAATTCTTGATTAACTCACTTGGTATTATATCGACCTTACATGAAGCTCTCGAAAAAAAGCGAGTACGGACTTCGTGCACTGCTCGAGCTCACCCTCGGGCATGGCAAGATGACGCTTCAGCGGCACCAGATCGCGACGCGCCAACATATCCCGGTCGAATTTCTTGAACAGATCCTCCTGGCACTGAAACGAGCCGGCCTCCTCTCTAGTCGTCGAGGGATGAAGGGCGGCTACGCACTGATCAAGTCTCCGGGAGAGATTACCCTCGGCCAAGTGATCCGCATTTTGGATGGCCCCCTCGCGCCCATCGGATGTGTGAGCAAGACGGCCTATCAGAAATGCGCAGACTGCCCCTATGCCGAAGATGCCCAATGTCCGGTGCAGCATGTGATGGGTTCGGTGCGTGATGCCATTGCCGGTATCCTGGACCACTACACCCTCGACGACTTTGCCTCCGGCCATCGCAAAGGATAATCATGGATCAAGTCGTGCTCGTGCTGATCACGTTGGTGGCAGCCACCATCAACGGCGCTCCTACAATTTCATTGGACTCTACAGCACCAGCAGCATGGAGATCATTTCGTCTATCGTCTCCAGCGTCCTTTTGGGAATTCCTCTCGGGAGCTGTCTCATTCGTTGGATGGACCCTCAAATGTTCAGGCTGCATGGCCTTCGA
>DASQFV010000338.1:0-3457 GCA_035632975.1 Nitrospiraceae bacterium | reverse complement strand
GTCGGACGCTGTTGCTCAGCGTGTTGCAGATTGCCGATCAGGCAGAACTCAATCGGCGATTGAGGTTGGGCATGCATCGGTTGACTCAAGCGGAGTATGCCGCGATCATGCGGGGTGCGACGGGAAGGACGACGTAGCAGGATGCTCAAAAAGGCCAGACTTCTCACCCGCCCAACCCCGGCGACTATTTCACCCTCCCGCCCTGAGTCTGCCAAGACATCCTCCTCGCCCAGGGCGCGCCTTGCCCCAAGCAAGACCGCAACGAACTATCACTTACTAAGGGGTGACTGGGATGATCCCAACTGCGCGCAATATTCCACCCACCCAGCCCTCAGCGCGCCAAGACGCGCTTTATCCCGAGCGAGGGCCTTCCAATTCCCTATACCTCCCTTTAGGGGAGTGGCCAAGGTTGCCCTCAACTGCGCGCATCGAACGAGCACAGTTTCACCGTGCGCGTTCTGCGAGCAAGGAGGGCACCTGGCCGCTCCCTGCCCATCCTTCTGAGGCCGCGCGTTGCGCGAGCACGGGGATCGTCCCGGCCATCCCACCCTCTTTTTCAGCATCCTGCTAGATCGTGAGCGTTTGATCCTCCTCAAGGACCTCTAAACCGGGGATATGTAATTCACGAAGTTCACGTAGAATCTGATCTTTGCATGGCGGCTTGAGATGGTAGGCATACACGGGCACTTGGTCATTCCGTAGTTTCCTCCACTCTTCGGCAAGGAGCGAGGGTGTGAGATGTTTGGTCTGTTTGGCCAAGTCCGCGAGGTCGTTGGAAAAGGAGGATTCGATGAAGGCCGCTTTGAGTTCCGGGATCGTCCGGCCCAGGCTCCAGATTTCTTCCGTCTGATAGGTGTCGCCGCTATAGAGCAACGCGGCCCGCCGGTCCTTCACCACGTATCCCACGGTGGGCACCGTATGGTTGACCACAATCGGTATGACTTCGAGATGGCCGAGTGTCACTGGCTTACCAGGCTCGAGTACTTGTGCCTGCAAGATCGGACGCTTCCGATTCGGCAGCTCGAAAAAATTCGGGTACACCTTGTCGTTAAACACGTGGTCCTTTAACCCTTGAAGAACCGGTTCAGTTGCCGCCACGATCACCGGCTCATCGAACTCTTCGGCCAGGTTGTCGACCAGTGTCGGCAGGCTCTTGATGTGATCGAAATGGAGGTGGCTGAGGAGCACGAACCGAATGCGTCGTTGTTCGGCTAAGGTGAGTCGCGTTCCGATCGTGCCGGCATCCAGGAGCACGGAGTCGTCGATGAGGAATCCACAACTCTCCTGTCGTACCAGCCCAGCTGTTCCGCGCACGAGCTGATCGGCTCCGTGGCATCCCAACACTTGTATGTGCATGTACGGACTCCGCTTCTAACGAGACGCTGCCGGCTGCCGAGACTCTTGTTTACGTGGGGGAGGTCTCCGGAGGCCGAAGGGGTAAGTAGATATGAAACGTCGTCCCGACTCCTAGTTCGCTCTCCACGGTGATCTTGCCATGGTGGGCATCCACCACGTCTTTCACAATCTTGGTGCCTAATCCCGTCCCGCCCGGCTTGCTGCTCTTGGCGGTCGGGGTAAAGAGCGTGTCGCGTATCTCCGGAGGCATGCCTTTGCCTGTATCCTCTACGGTCACATGGAGACCGACCCCAATCGGTTCTTCCTTGGCCGACACAGTAATTGTGCCCCCTGGTGGCACCTCAGGAATCGCATTGTTGATGAGATTATACAGTGCGTTGAACAGCCGCCGCTCATCGGCCAAGATTTCCGGCGTTCGACCGAGTCCGGATGTATGAATCGAGACTCGCTTCTGGTCGGACCACCACTTCAGCGTGTCCGTCACTTCAAGGATAATTTTGTCAAGCTGGCACGACACGAATTCCGGGGGGGTGCTGAGTCCCTTCACGCAATCGGCAATCTCCTTCACCCGGTCCTGAATCCGGCGCGAGGATTTCTCCAACATCCCGACCACTTCGTTGCACCGTTCGAAACTTTCCTTGGCCTGCTTGTTCCCCCGCGTGAGCACGTCTCCCAACAAGTCCTTGAGCTCGCCCTGCATCAGTTCGGCCCCGACCACCACGGGCATCAGGAGATTCTTGATGTCGTGGCTGATATCACCGAGTAACCGCATCACCTCCGCCAGTTTCGCCTCTTGGTAGAGCCGGGCCTGTTCGATTGACGACGCCGTGATCGCGGAGACAATGCTCAGAATCGCGACATCGTCGTCGTCGAGCAATCCTCCACGTTTATTCAGGACCTCGAGCACGCCGATGGGCTCGCCTTCCCATCGCTTGAGAGCAATCGCAATCATGTCGTGGGTGGTGTGCGCGGTCAACTCATCGATCGCGGAACTGTGGCGAGGGTCATGCTTGACGTCGCGGACCACGAGGGGGACACCGGACTGAAAGACCGACCCCGCGATACCCTTATCCCAGGGAATGGCGGTCCCGGCCTTCACGGGACTTTCACCGATGGAGTGGCGGAAGATGAGTTGCTGTGAAGCCGGATCCACAAGGAGGATCGACCCGCTTTCCGCCTGTACCACGTCGAGTGCCGTACGGAGAGCTTTGGCCACCAGTTCATCCGGCGTCAAATGCTCGAACAGGGCTTCGCTAATAAGACGCGCGGCTTCAAGCTCCCGATCTTTTCTGGCCCGTCTCCGGTCAGCTTCTCGGCGCGGAGCCGCACGTCGTTCTTTCGGTACGTCTTGTTCTGTCAATTGGCCGCCCCTCTGACCTACTTGATGAGCCCCGCGCACAGCGGTTATGTCCGTGTCCTACGATCAATACGCTCTTCCTCTCCGGAAAGGCTCGTACTTCAATGGGTTGCAATTTGGGATGTAATTTACCGGGTCGCGGGGTCAGAGTGAATAGACTCAAACGAGGGGGGAGTCTATTTGAGGGGATGGTCCAGCAGGCTGCGGAAAAACTATAGTAGCCCAGCGGAACTTCGATAGCCTGCGTGTCTGGGATAGGAGAAAAAGGTCCCGAAGGATGCTCAAAAAGGCCAGACTTCTCACCCGCCCAACCCTGGCGCGCCGAGACGCGCCTTGTCCCAAGCAAGGCTGCAGCGAGTGAGATGAGATAGGTTGAGGTCAAGGTTAAGGTTGAGCAAAGTCCCGACTTTTTGTTCTCAGCCTCAACTTGAGCCTTAACCTTCCAAAAAACGCTGGCGGATTTTTTCGAATCCTGCCAGAGGGAGGCAGTGGACTTTCCTCATCTGGAGTGATACCTAACAGGCTGCGTAAAAACTATGTGGGCACCCGAGACGAATTGATCTGGTTCAACCAAAAAACCAGACAAACCAAATAGACCAAACAGACCATAAAGTGAGCGATCATTTCTCAGTTGGCGCTGCGAGGACGAGCATGTTAATGGGGAGAGTGTTCATTGTTGATGACGAAGAGCATGTCAGAAAAACAGTCGGCCTTGCGCTGAAGCAAGGTGGCTACGAAGTTATT
>DASQFV010000337.1:0-7727 GCA_035632975.1 Nitrospiraceae bacterium | reverse complement strand
GGGATCTCGCGCCATGCACCGGACGGGAGATCTACCAGTTTGAAGGGACCGTATTGAATGCGCCTGAGCCTGGTCACTTCATGCCCCAACGCCTTGAACAGTCTTCGGATTTCACGGTTTTTCCCCTGGATCAGGACCACTTCTAGATGTGATTCGCGTCCGGAACTCTTCTGAATTTTCACGGTGTGGCACTGGAGGCGCTCGCCACCATCGACCACTCCGGCTACGGCCTCTGTGGCTTGTGCCTCAGTGAATTCTCCTCGCACGGTGACCAGGTAGGTCCTCATGACTTTATGAGACGGATCGGTGAGAAAGCTCGACAGTGCCGAATCGTTGGTGAGCAGGAGGAGCCCACTAGTCGCCTGATCGAGTCTCCCGACGGCATGCATGAATCCCAGATCAGCCGGCAGCACATCGAAGATCGTCTTACGGCCCTTTTCGTCACTGTGCGTCGTGATGACCCCTTTGGGTTTATGAAAGAGGACAAATCGTTTGACCGAGTCTTGAATCGGTTGGTCATCGATCGAGACAGAATCTTTCGGCCACAACACCCACGTGGCCGGATCGCGTATGACTCGACCATTGATGCGGACTCGGCCTGCGCGGACCCATTCCTGGCTCGTTCCACGGGAAGCAATGCCAAGCTTCGAAAGCAGCCGATCCACTGTCAGGCGTTTAGACGCGGAAGCTTTATGTGCCATCCTGAACCCCATCTATCCTGGAAGCTTACCGGTATATACTGACAGCTCTGTAGTAGGATGCTCAAAAAGTCCAGACTTCTCACCCGCCCAACCCTGGCTGTTATTTCACCCACCCGCCCTGAATCTGCCAAGACAGACTCTTCGCCCTGGGACGCGCCTTATCCCAAGCAAGGCCGCAGCGAACTATCACTTAATAAGGGTGGCTGGGATGATCCCAATTGCGCGCGTTCAACGAGGGGAGTCCGCGACCGCGCGTTGCGCGAGCAAAAGGATCGTCCCAGCCATCCCGCCCCCTTTTTCAGCATCCTAATTAGATGAGGCCGCGCTTTTGGAGGTAGTCTTTGTCTATAACGGGAGTGGGTTTGGTGGGAAGCTGTCCCCGTTCCTGCAGCAGACGTTCGACGTATTTCCCGATCAGGTCTGATTCGAGATTGACCTGATCGCCGACTTGTTTGAGGCCCAGGGTGGTGACCTTCGCAGTGTGCGGAATAATCGAGACGGAGAAACCACGATCTGTCACCTGATTGATCGTCAGGCTGATGCCGTCAACTGTGACAGACCCTTTCACGATGCAATTGCGCAGAATCTCCGGCGGGGCTTCGATCGTGAGCAGGATGGCGTTCCCATCCTGCTGGCGGCTGCGAAGCGTGCCCATGCCGTCCACGTGACCAGCCACGAGATGCCCGCCGAGCCGCTCGTTAAGCTTCATCGCCCGTTCCAGATTCAGCGGTGCGCCGGCGGTAAGCTGCCCGAGGGTGGTCACTGACAGCGTTTCAGGTGAGACTTCCACGGCGAAGCTTTGTGCGCTCTTGTTCACCACGGTCAGACAGGCGCCGTTGACGCTGACGCTATCCCCGATTTTGAGGTCGCCCATCACGGCTGAGGCTAAAATTGCCATCCTCGTTCCGGCGAGAGTCTTGTCGATCGAGATGATGGCGCCTAGTTCTTCGACGATGCCTGTGAACATAACAGACGACCCTATTCCCCTTTCTGGCTGAACATTAGCCGAACCACATAGACAAACATCACGAGCAGCACAATCACGCCGATGCCGGCCAGCGTGCCAATGACGATATTCTCTGTCGCGATGGCGTTCATCATCGATCCATTATATAGCACCAGCCTCATGTGCGTCTCATCGTCACCCAGAACAGCGCCGCCGCGACGAGTTGCAGACCGGCGATGATGGCAAAGGCGTTGGCATAGTTCAGGTGCGCGATCAGAATCCCTGCCAGAAGCGGCCCGCTGGCATGGCCGATGTCTCCGATCGTCCCTTGCATGCCCATTCCCGCTCCGAGCGTCTTGAACTCGGAGCTGTCCGCGACGAGCGCGGACGAGGAGGAGGAGACGACGGCTTCGCCAAATCCGAAGCCCGCCGAGAGCAGCAATAAGAGCCACAGCATCGCCACCTGAGGGATACAGACAAAGGTCGCGGCGCAGATGACGAGGCCGATGACGATGAGTGGCTGACGCCCGACGCTATCGGACACCCGGCCCATGATCGGCTTGGAGACGAGCGACGTGAGGGCCTGGACCGTAAACAGCAGCCCGACTTCTCCAGGATTCAATCCCGCCGAGACACCATAGAGCGGGAGAAAGGCCATCAAGGCTCCGTTCGCAATCATCTTGGCTGCGTCGGTCGAGCTGGTAATGAGGACCTTGCGATTCTTGGCTACCACCCTGAAGCCCTTCCACATCTCCGCCATCAGCGGGGCCATCCCCTTCTCCTGAATACGCGGGGGAGGCGGTGTGAGGTGCAGGCTATAGAAAATGGCAATGGCGATGCAGCCGAATATGCCGGCCGTCACGAAGGCAGCGGAAAACCCCGACGCGTAGATCAGATAGCCGCCGATAAACGGCCCGAGCAACGCACCGGATTGCGTTGAAGCCGTGTAGGTGCCGAGCGCGGCTCCTCGCCGTTCTCGATAGAGATCGGCCACGGTCGCCAATGCACTCGGCGCGAAGATGGCGGTGGCCAGCCCATGGAAGAAGCGTAAGGCGGTCAGTACATCAAGATCTGTTACCCAGGAGTACAAAAACGGCGGGAGCCCGAATGCCACCACGCCGATCCGTAAGAGGAACCGCCGACCGTAGATGTCGGACAGCGCGCCGGACGGCAACTTGAGGAACACCCCGGTAAGCGTGGAGACCGACACGATGAGCCCGATGCGCTCAGGACTGGCCCCCAGGGATTCTGCGAACAGCGCCAACACCGGCATCCGGACCATGTTGTAGCTGATAAAGCAGAACACGCCGACGGTGCAGAGCAACGTAAAGCTGCGCGACGTCGTCATGGTGAAGGTGTCCTGGATTGGGTCGCGCCGCCGGGATGCGGCAGACTCTCCAGCGCCTGCTTCACAAAGGCCACGTCTTCGTCCGGTAAGGCAGGCGAGTCCATGGCTTCAAACAGCACACGGTCGGGATGTTGCCGCATGAGGAGACTCAATCGATTGACGGTCTCCACTCCTTTGCTCAACTTCCTTTTCACGGTCCCCACGATAAATGGGCGCAGCAAGGTGGCCACTCCCGAGAGGATGCGATTGTCCAACCTCGCGTATGAGACCATGGTACTGTCCATCGCTTCCATTCCGTCGTCGTCTTTCACCGAATCCATCTTCAGAAACACGACCGCTTTGCCGGTGATATTCGGAATCATTCGACTGTCGTGCGATCCTTCGAGATAGTAGATCCGTGCTGTACGGCTCTGGTAGACGAGTTGCACGATTCCCCCAGTTCCCTCGCCATCATTGCCCCAGAAGCGTCCTGGGCCTCTCATTTCCGATTTATACAAACCCAGGTCAAGGCGATTGATCAAGGCCGCTGCCAGAGGCGGACGATCCAGCAAATCGCGATACAGCGATTCTGACAAACCGGCTCGGATCGGGCCGACTTTGGTCGTGATTGTGTAGTGACCGATAATCTCTTGCAGCTGGCAGGCCCAGTCGGGATCGACCTTTTCAATCGAAAAGCTTACCCCAGCATGCAGGGACGGGACGGGGCACGTTTCCGATTGAGCCTGGCTTGAGTGGGTGAGTGTACCAATCCCGATTGCGACGAGCAAAGACAGAGCGCTGGCTCTCCGCAAGCACAACCACCCGGAGATCATGACGGCTGCTTTCGAACCTGGATCGCGAGATGGATCGGAAAGAGTTGCCGGGAGTCTTGTCGCAGGCGCGCCTTCCGCAGCAAGGTCTCAAGCGACGGGGACGCATCCATTTCACGATCGGAGAATCCCGCGAAGGTCAGAACAAGGACGCCTGAGAGAAGCCTGCGCGTCACAGATCTCCTTCCACAACCAAATCCTTCCCGATACGGCGAACCGTGACGTGGCGCAATGTCAGTGCCTGGGCCAAGCGCTTCGGGCTACGGTCGCCGATCACAGCCTTGGCATCCTGCCCTCCCATAAGAGTAGGGGCAAGATAGAGCACGACGTGATTGACACATTTTGCGCGTAACGCTGCGGCATTGACCGTGCTGCCTCCCTCGATGAGCACGGATGTGACCCCGCGCTTGCCCAGCATCGTCATGAGCGCCGGGAACGAGACACGCCCGCTCTTCGTCGAGAGGGACACGACCTCCACCCCTGCCCGTTCAAATGGACGGCGGCGGGACCGGGATGCACGACTTGTGGTCACGATCAACGTCTTCGCTCGGTCCTGCTTGGCGCAGACCATCGCTGTCGGTGGCGTCCTGAGCCGGCTATCGAGCACGACACGCAACGGTTGCCGCGGCGCCAGCTTGAGTGGGCGATCGGACAGTCGAGCCGTCAGCGTGGGATCATCGTGAAGGATGGTGCCGACCCCGACGACCACGGCATCCACCTGACTCCGGAGTCGATGCGCGTCTTGTCGAGCGCGCGGACCCGTAATCCATCGAGACTCCCCCTTCGCAGTAGCCACCTTTCCATCCAATGTCATCCCAGCTTTCAGAATTACGTAGGGATGGCCGGTCCTCACCCAGTGGAGATAGGCGCGATTCAACTGCGCAGCTTCCTCTTGTGCAATACCCGTCGTCACCGTGATCCCGCCCCGGCGTAAGCCAGCAATCCCTCGTCCTTTGACCGAGGGATTGGGGTCAGCCATAGCGACCACCACCTGTCGCACGCCCGATTGAATGACTGCCGGCACGCAAGGTGGGGTTCGCTTGAGGAGATGGCAACAGGGTTCGAGCGTGACGTAGAGAATCGCCCCCTTGGCGCGTGGCCCCGCTTGCTTGAGCGCAAGAATTTCCGCGTGAGGTTGCCCTGGACCGTGGTGATACCCGCGGCCCACGATGCGGCCGTTCTTGACCACGAGGGCGCCGACCATGGGATTCGGACTGGTCTTCCCCCGGCCCTTCGCCGCGAGACGGAGCGCCAGGGTCATGAAGTGGAGGTGCGGTGTGGTGGCAGTCACCGTTTCTTGCGCGTGACGTGCGATCGGCTGCGAGGCCGCGGAGCCGACTGCGTCTTCGTGGTCTTCATCGTCGCCTTCTTCGCCTTCGCACGCGCCCCTGACACCTTGCGCGTGGGGAGGGAACGGCTCGATCCGGCTTCGGCCAAGGCCCCATGGGCCGCCGCAAGCCGCGCAATGGGGACACGATAGGGTGAGCAGCTCACGTAGTCCAATCCGAGTTCATGACAGAACTCAACGGAACTGGGATCGCCGCCGTGCTCACCGCAGATGCCGAGCTTAATCCCAGGACGGGTTTTCCGACCGCCGACGATGGCCTGCTTCATCAAGGCTCCCACCCCTTCTCGATCGAGCACCACGAAGGGATCCGCTTCCAGAATGTTGGCGGTTCGATAAAAATCGATGAACTTCGCGGCATCGTCGCGGGAGAAACCAAACGTGGTTTGGGTGAGGTCGTTCGTCCCGAATGAAAAGAACTCCGCCTCGGTCGCAATGCGATCGGCCGTCACGGCTGCACGCGGCAGTTCGATCATCGCGCCCACGAGATAGGAGAGCTTCACGTTGTACCGCTTCATCGTCTCCTGCGCCGCCTCGCGGACCAAATCTTTCTGCGCCTTCATTTCTGAGACCATCCCCACCAGCGGGATCATGATCTCCGGGACGATCTTCTTCCCTTCCTTGGCCAGCTCGCACGCGGCCTCCATAATGGCCCGCGCCTGCATGCGGGTAATCTCCGGCATCGTAATCCCGAGTCGGCACCCGCGTAACCCGAGCATGGGATTGAACTCGTGGAGTTCCTCGACACGAGCCAGCAACCGGCGCGTTTCTTCGAGTCTGGGTCCGTCGCGCCCGGTCAGCTCCAGCTGCGCGATCTCCACCATCAAGTCTTCACGCTTCGGCAGAAATTCGTGCAACGGCGGATCGAGCAGACGAATGGTGACCGGATAGCCCGCCATCTCGCGATAGAGCCCGATGAAATCCTGTTTTTGCAGCGGCAGGAGCTGATCGAGAAACTTTTCCCGCTCTTCTTTGGTCCGCGCCAAGATCATCTTCTGCATAATCGGGATACGATCCTCGGCGAAGAACATATGCTCCGTCCGACAGAGTCCAATCCCTTCCGCACCAAAGCCACGCGCGATGTTCGCCTGATCCGGCACGTCCGCATTAGCGCGGACGCGGAGTTTCCGCACGCGGTCGGCCCATGACAGAATCAACGCGAAGCGCTGGTACTTGTCCGACTTCTTCGCATTCAGCTTGCCTTGGATGACCTGAATGATTTCAGATTCGACGACAGGCAGGTCCCCCTCATACACATTGCCGGTCGAACCGTTGATCGAAAGATAGTCCCCCTCGCGGAATACTTTGGCTCCGATGCGAACGGACTGGCCGTCCAGCACTTCCACCGCATCGCATCCGGCCACGCAGACCTTGCCCATTTGCCGGGCGACCACCGCTGCGTGGGATGTCATCCCGCCCCGCGCCGTCAAAAATCCTGCCGCGGCGTTCATTCCATGAATATCGTCCGGGCTCGTTTCCTGTCTGACCAACACCACACGAGTACCAGCCGCTTTCATCGTCACGGCCCGATCGGGAGTGAGGGCGATCTTCCCGGCTGCCGCGCCGGGACCAGCTGGGAGCCCTTTCCCCAGGGGATTGGACTTCGCCTCTTCTTTCGTGTCGAAAATCGGATAGAGATATTGGGCCAATTGTTCAGGCCCGATCCGTTGCACCGCTTCCCGGTTCGAGATGAGGCCTTCTCTGACCATGTCGACCGCAATCTTCACGGCGGCGATACCAGTCCGTTTGCCGACCCTGGTTTGCAGCATGTAGAGCTTGCCCTCTTGGATCGTAAATTCCAAATCGAGCATATCCCGGTAATGTTTTTCGAGCTTCTTGTAGGTGTGTTCCAGTTCCTTGTAGGCCTCCGGCACATTCTTGGCGAGCGCATTGACCGGAAGCGGAGTCCTGATGCCGGCCACGACATCCTCGCCTTGGGCATTCATCAAGCACTCGCCGAAAAAGTGCTTATCGCCAGAGGCCGGATTGCGCGTGAACGCCACACCGGTGCCGCTTGTCTCCCCCATGTTGCCGAATACCATCGCCACCACATTGATGGCCGTGCCCCACGAGTCGGGAATCCCATAGAGGCGCCGATAGGTAACGGCCCGCGCCCCGAACCAGGAGGAAAAGACGGCGTTGACGGCCAAGCGAAGCTGTTCGAGGGGCTCATCGGGGAATTCTTTCTTGGTCTCTTCCTTGATGAGCGCCTTAAAGCTGGAAACCAATTCCCGGAGATGCCGCGCATCGAGATGGGTCTCGTGCGTCACGCCAACCTCGGCCTTCTTGTGCTTGAGGATCGCTTCGAAATGTTCGCGCGGCACTCCCATGACGATGCTGCCGTACATGGACACAAAGCGCCGATAGCTGTCCTGGGCAAACCGATCGTTGCGTGTTTTTGCCGCCAGTCCCTCGACCGTCTTGGTCGTCAGACCGACATTCAGCACCGTATCCATCATGCCCGGCATCGAGGCCCGGGCGCCGGACCGGACCGAGACCAGCAACGGCCGCTCAGGATCGCCGAACCCCATGCCCATCGACCGCTCGACCCGCTTGAGCGATTTCAACGCGGCGTCCC
>DASQFV010000336.1:0-7991 GCA_035632975.1 Nitrospiraceae bacterium | reverse complement strand
CCAAACGGGACTCGGTGACGGTATCCATGGCCGAGCTGATAATGGGAATGTTGATCTTGATGTGGCGCGTAAGCCTCGTGCGCATGTCCACTTCACTTGGCAAGACCTGAGACTTGGCCGGAACCAACACCACATCGTCGTAGGTCAGTCCTAATCGTGGTTCATTATCCAACATGATTGCTCCGTCATCACGTCCGAATGTCTAGCAGGATGCTGAATGTCATAAAGTCGAGGTCGGTAGCGCCTGAAAATATTTGACGACTTTATGACTTGAGACTGTCAGACTCCTGTGTCAGCTCTGCTGTTGTCTCAGCATCATCCCGGAGCCGTTCGCTCCCCTCGTCCGCCGGCATAAACTGTTCGACCCGGGTGTTCCCGCTATCGACGACAAACACACTTCCTCTGACATCGACCGCGATGCCATAGGGGAAGTTGAACTGCCCTTTGCCGTTCCCAAATCCACCCCACTGAGTGATGAAATTACCTTCTCTATCGAACTTCTCGACACGGTGATTGCCTGTGTCCGATACGTAGACATCGCCGGCTCCATCGACCGTAATGCCCCAGGGAGATCGCAACTGACCCGCTTCCTGTGCGAGCGGGCTGCTTGCGTGGCCCGGTTCGGCACTGCCTCCCCACTTGGCCAGCAACTGTGGAAGCACGTTGGTACTGGTGTCGAACTTCTGAATCCGGTGATTACCCATGTCGACGACGTACACAAACCCATCCGTCTGGTCCACCGCCACACCGCGCGGGAAGTAGAACTGGCCGTCTCCGTTCCCGAAGCTGCCCCAGGACATGATGAATTCCCCGTTCATATCGAATTTCTGCACGCGGAAGTTGGCGCTGTCGACCACATAGACATACCCACGCACCCGATCGACCGCGATGCCCCAGGGTGAGTTGAACTGCCCTTCGCCGTTTCCTCGCGACCCGAACTTCATGAGATAGCCGCCGAGCTTCCCGTCGAATTTCTGGACGCGGTGATTGTTCGTATCGACCACCCAGACATCTCCCTTGCCGTCGCACGCAATCCCGGTGGGGTTATGGAAATTCGCATTGGCCGAACCAAAATTTCCCCAGAGAATGATAAAGTTCCCGGCATTGTCGAATTTCTGAACCCGGTTGTTGCCATTGTCGACCACAAACAGCGATCCTTGCTGATCGACACAGAGACCGTACACCGGGGCCATGAACTCGCCGCCATGCAGCAATGATGCTCCGCGGCCGGTACGGCCCCATTGGGACACGCACAGGTACCCCGACGTATTGACCAAAATCGTGGTGCTCGCAGGGATGGAGACGTTCCCTCCCACATCCTTGAACCAGACGTAGATCGACTTCTGCCCATCTCCCGGCGACAAAATAAACGGAATCGTCGAGCCGAACTTGGTGGCCGGCGTCACATCAACCCATCCCGGCGTCCCCGCCATGGGGGTCATAGGCGCCTCCGAGATAAAGTAGGCCGCCACTCCAGTATCGACATCGTTCGCTGAAATCGTGGCGATGACTTCCGGCGTATTCGTCATGAACGCGCCATGATTGATCACGGCATAAGGATTTTGCGGCGCCGTGATATCGATGAGCACCGGCGTGGCCGTCACTTCACTCGACAACTCGCTTTCGGCGCCGGTCTCGAACACTGCGGTCACGGCATAGTGGTACGGGATATCGTTCGAAAGACCGGTGTGCGCATAGGGATTCGTCACGCCTTCAATTTTCGTCGCCGTCTGGGTCGTGAGCTTCGGGACGGTATTGAAATACAGGTTATAGGACTGGGCGCCAGGGACCTCCATCCAACTCAGGAAGGCTTCCGTATCGCCGGCTTTGACCGCCACGCTGTGGGGCGGCGGAGTCTCACTCGGCACCTGACTGGTTGACGCCTCATCCTTCCCGCGATTGAGTTCTTCGTCCGTCGGCACATACTTAAGAATGCGGCCATTGCCGCTGTCGACCACATACACCGCGCCTTCTTTGTCGACCACGATCCCGTAGGGAAAATTCAGCTGCCCTTCTGTTCGTCCGCGGTTTCCCCAGGCACAAAGGAAAGTCCCGTTGCCGTCGAACTTTTGGATACGATGGTTTCCGGTATCGACGACATAGACGTTGCCGAGCGCATCGCAGGCAATCCCCCAGGGGGACTTGAATTGGCCGGGACCAGCCCCCTCTCGACCCCACTTGGCAAGGAAGCTCCCCCGGGCATCGAACTTCTGAATGCGATTATTGCTTTCATCGGCCACGAAGATATTGCCGACAAAATCGACCGCCACGCCACGGGGGAAAAAGAAGGCGCCGTCGAAGCTCCCGTCTCGGCCCCACTTGAGCAGGGCCTGCCCGTCAGAAGTGAACTTCTGAATGCGTGCGTTGCTCGTGTCGGAAACGTACAGATTCCCTTCCGCGTCCGTCGCCAGCCCCCAGGGGACATCGAACCTGCCCAGATCGGCCCCACGCCATGCAAACCCGAATTTACCCCAGGCCTGCATCACATTGCCGTCGAGATCGAATTTCTGCATGCGATTATTGCCGCTGTCTGCGATATAGAGCACGTCGTTCGGCCCGACCGCCAATCCACGCGGATAGTAGAAGCTCCCTTCCTGCGAAGAGGGGTCGCCGCCCCATCGCGCGAGAAATTTCCCGGACTTGTCGAGCTTCTGAATCGAATGGTTATCGGTATCGGCGACGTAGATGTTGCCATCCTTATCGAGCGTAATCCCCGTGGGCGAGCTAAACTCCCCATCGTCCACGCCTTCCCGACCGATACTCATAGCCAACAGATAGGGCGAGGGAATCGCCATGACCTCTTGAGACTCAAGACTCTCCCCCTTCTGCGTCACCACGGTGACGACGTAGTGGTAGCAGGTCCCGTTGGCCAGATCGTCATGGACAAACGGACTCTGGGTGCCTTCCAAACAGGTGCCTTTATCTTTTTTCACCCCAATGACAGCTTTGAAGTCGTCGGCGGAGGCAATCGGACGCGTGAGATCGGAGAACTTGATCATCACGCCCTTGGTGGTTTGGAAATAGAGATTGTAGTACATGGCATCCGGAACCGGATCCCACGTAATCGTGACACGCCCATTGCCTGACTTCGCTTGTACGTGTTGAGGCGCTTGCGGGAGATCTTCTTCCTCTGCCACCGAATCGCCGGCACCCCATTCACCCTGGGTACCTTCGATGGTCAGATGGGTTCGATCAAACCCAACCATCTCATCGAGCAGCCAGGCTTTGATCATGTGGTGGTGCATCCTCTTACTAAAGCCGCCTAGTTAGAAGAAACAGGGGCCTTTCAATGACTTAGAAATGGATTATGGAGTCTAACAAAGCGGAAGAAAGAGAGTCAACGGGGAAGCGGGGATGGAGCCTGATGATCTTCTGTGCTCGCGCAACGCGCGGCCTCCGAAGGCCCTCGTTGGACGCGCGCAGTGGAAGATCAATCAGCCCCCATCCCCTGAAGAGAAAATGAGCGAGCTGGAGGGATCATCTGTGGTCTCGCTCGACGGGCGCAGTTGGACCACTACGGATGCCATTCCCAATGAGGAAAGGGGCGAGCAAGCTTGGAAGGGTCATATATACGGATGAGGATTTCTCGATGCGCGCGCTTCGCATACCCAGAATGCTCAAAAAGGGCATCCAACGAGGCTGCGGGCGAGTCATAACCGGAGGCGTACCCTCAGGGGTCCGTTGAGGATTGTGACGAACCGAGCACGAAGCATGGGAAAAGGCGGGTCTCGGCGCACAGAGGTGGGCGGATGAGAAAACCGATTTTTTCAGCGTCCTTCTAGGCCTGTTCGACTGGTTCGTGAATCAGCGCTCCATTGGTCTCTGTATCGAAGCCCCTCACGGCTTCACTTGTAACGGGGGACTCTCCCGCGTAGGACATCTCAGAGGTTTCGACTACCTCCAGTGATTCCTCTTCGATCGGCAGGAGGGCCTGCTCGGACTCGCCGAGTTCTTTGAATTCACGCAAGGGCGGGAGCTGGCTCAAATCTTGTAATCCGAAATGCTCGAGGAAGAACTTGGTCGTCCCATACATGATCGGCCGACCAGGCACGTCTTTTCGCCCCACGATCCGCACCAACTTGCGCTCACACAACGTGCGCAGGACACCGGACGTTTCGACGCCACGAATCTCTTCGATCTCGGACCGCACGAGTGGCTGTTTGTAGGCAATAATGGCAAGGGACTCAAGCGCGGAGCGAGAGAGCTTTTGCGCCGCCTTGGCTTTATCCATCCGTTTCAGCCAGGGCCCATACTCCTGCTTCGTCACCAGACGATACCCTCCTGCGACCTGCACAAGTTGAATGCCACGCCCATCCTGATCTAAATCGTGCGTGAGAATTCCCAGCGCCTGAACCACTTCGGCTTTTGAGACCGTCCCCAAGATAGACATCAGCCGAGCGACCGGCACCGGTTCGGGCGACACGAACAAGACAGCTTCGAGAATGGCTTTGAGCTCTCGCGCGTCGATGGCCTCCGTCTGGCTGCTCACCGCCTCGACGCCGGCTTCTTTTGCCGCATCGTCTGGCGCCCCGTTGCCCTCACCAACCGACGCTGTCTCTGCCAGAGCTAACTCCTCTGTTTCTTGTTCCACAGTTAAGCTCATGCTCCCCTCCATTCAGCATCTTCCAATTCTGCCGGGTCTGGTACGAGTGAGAAGCCGCGCGACACGAGAATCGGCCCAAAATGTTCTGCCTGGAACACCCGAGCCGTTCGAAGCCGTATGAGTTCCAGCAACGCTAAAAATGTAACAATGATGACAAGACGATGGCAGGATGGCTCGAAGAGCTCGACAAAATTCACGGACTCCTGCCCCTCCAACATTTCCAAAATCGCGTTCATCCGCTCCCGAACCGTCAAGTTGTCTGGCAAAATCTCCATGAGCGTCTTCCGGGGATTGCGATCGAGGATTCCCTGCAAGACATCCACTAAATCGAATAGGCTGACATTGTCCAGCAGTGTCTCATCCGATTTCAATTCGACCGCCTGGCTCTGCTCACGACTGTAAATCTCCCGCCACAACCGTTCGTGTTCATCCAACTGACGGGCAGCGTCTTTGAATTTCTTGTACTCGAGCAGCTGCCGCACCAATTCTTCACGGGGATCGGGCCCGTCTTCCTCATCAGCGGCCGTCTCATTGGCGGGAAGCAGCATCTTGGATTTGATCTGGAGCAAGGTCGCCGCCATCACGAGAAATTCCCCCGCGACAGTCAGATTCAGGTCTTCCATCGCCTCAATATAGGTGAGGTATTGCTGGGCAATCAGGTGGATGGGAATGTCGTAGATGTTGATCTCGCTCTTCTTAATGAGATGGAGCAAGAGGTCGAGGGGCCCTTCAAAGTTCTCGATACGAACCTGATAGGGCAGTTCGGTTTGTTCTGAGGCATCGAAGTGGTTATCCACAAGCGGACTTATACCAGACTTGGGGGGGGCGGAGCAAGCCTCCATCTATTAGTAGTGTTCAGGAAGGGAAGGTCTCCTCCTCACCGCCGCCGAATCAGGTAGACGATCAGCAGGGCGCTGAACACCAGAAGGGAGAGGAAGATCGCATACTGGACTGCCTGATTTTCGAGTCCCTGGGATACCTGTCCGGTCGCCGATCTAGCCGCCCTGGTAAACTGCGGACCCTTTTCGAACAAGGCTTGGGAAAAGTCGTCTCTTCCCTTGAACGACGCATCGGAAAAATCCGCCGTCGATCGGAACGTGGCCCGGCGAAAGTACGCGTCCCCGTCGAACAGAGTAAAGGTAAAAAATGCCTCGCGGTCGAACGATGCTTCAGAGAAATCCGCCAGGCCTTGAAAGCGGCTCCCAGAAAACCCGGTGCCCAACTTGAAAGCGGTGCGCGACAGATTGACATCCTTTTCGAAGACCACCTCCAAAAATTCCGCCAGCCCATGGAACCCCGACTGATGGAATGTGACCGTCCCCTGAAAGACAGATCGGTGAAATCTCGTATGCAGGCCAAATGTCGTTTTTTCAGCAAACACGTCGCGCAGAAACCGGCCCTGCACAAAATAGCTCTCCCGCAAGAACCGCGCGCCTGACAACGTCACCGGCTGAAGGAACAGGGCGCGTGAGAGATCCACCAGCTGTTCAAACCTGGTCCCGCTGAACGTCACAGGCCCCTTCACCACTAGCAGTCCTTGTGGCGATCCGTGCCTGATCGCTCCGCGCACCACCGAGTTGACGATCCTCATGGAGCCAGGAATCACGCGTACTTCGCGTCCCTGCAGCTCTTTCATCCCCTCAAGCTCGGGAGGCAACGGACCCACGGGCAACAAATCCAGAGACAGATCGCCGCGGATGACTACCCCCGAAAGATCAATCCCCTTCCCTTCCCTGAACGCCTGGAGCAGCTGCGCTGCATCCACCGCTCGATCCTCTCGCTCTTGCTCCGTGCAGCCGGCCCCCAGATGACGCGTCAACGCCGCTCCTGACCCTGAAGCAAGCGTCTCCACCTGACAGTTCAAGGGAGCGGCGTCAAGCGGCAGCCAGAGAATAGCCAGCCCTCCCACCATGATCCATGCACACATCCGATTCATCATGTACGCCCTTATCAGGATGCTGAAAAAGTCCGCCAGCGGCGTTCTCGCATCGTTCAGACCCTCAACGTACCCCAGAGGGTACGCCTCGGCCCTTCACTCGCTGCGGCCTTGCTGGACGAACTTTTTGAGCATCCTGCGAGGGTGTTCGACTCTTGTCACAGAAGTGCATGCCCTTGAAATTCCGCTGGGCTGAAATGGTTTTTCCGAAGCCTGTTATACGGAATGCCATGGCACGACGCAAGGCAAGGACCGCCAATTCGCTGTACTGCCCACCCGGATTTGCTACACTTTCGAAAGCCGTGAGACGTGAAAGGTCAAACGTGAAAGGCTTCGGAGGAAGAGCATTCGGCAGTCCTGCGTTTCACCTTTTACGTCTTACCTTTCACGTTGTTTGAGATGGGAGCCCCTCGATGCCACGCCATCTTGCCGCCGCCTACACATTGATTGCCACCCTCCTTTGTGGAATCCCGGTCTCGGTCTCTGCGGACACGGTCATCGAACTCCCGGTCCTGGGGGCTATTCGCCAAAACAATCTCGGTGTGTTTGAAATCCTGATGATGTGGTGGGACAAGAAACCGGAACCGAATCCCGTTCAACTACAATGGCTCCTCGCCGGCGTGCGACTGGGAAACGATCATTTGGGCGCCATGGCTCAGGCCTTTGCCTATGCCGTCGAACGCACGCCCTCGGTCCAGCATAGCGGGACCGTCTCTGTGCAAGGGGTGGCCTATCGACCCACAGGCAGCGACGGACCAAGCGCCGGCGCGGCTATGGCCGTGGGATTCATCGCCATGTTCAAGGGGGAGCATATTCAGCGTGGCATTGCCCTGACCGGAACCATTGAGCCAGAAGGACAGATCGGCCCGGTGGGCAGTCTCCCGGATAAGATTCGTGCCGCCGCACGAGAAGGCTATCGCACCGTGTTGGTTCCACGCGGGCAGATTTATGACGCGCGGTGGAACCTGAACGAGCTGGGACTTCAGCTCAATGTAACGGTGAAGGAAGTCGACACAATCGATGAGGCATACCAGCTTATGACAGGCCAACGAATCTAGCAGGATGCTGAAAAAGGGGGCGGGGTGGCTGGGACTATCCCCGTGCTCGCGCAACGCGCGGCCTCAGAAGACCCTCGTTGGACGCGCGCAGTTGGGATCATCCCAGTCACCCCTTAGTAAGTGATAGTTCGTTGCGGTCTTGCTTGGGGCAAGGCGCGTCCCTGGGCGAAGAGGATGTCTTGGCAGACTCAGGGCGGGAGGGTGAAATAGTCGCCGGGGTTGGGCGGGTGAGAAGTCTGGCCTTTTTGAGCAACCTGCTACGTCGTCCTTCCCGTCGCACCCCGCATGATCGCGGCATACTCCGCTTGAGTCAACCGATGCATGCCCAACCTCAATCGCCGATTGAGTTCTGCCTGATCGGCAATCTGCAACACGCTGAGCAACAGCGTCCGAC
>DASQFV010000335.1:0-5671 GCA_035632975.1 Nitrospiraceae bacterium | reverse complement strand
TGTTTTGCCACATGTCCAGACCATCGAAGTTCTAGCGTACCGACATAGTTTTCCGCAGCCTGCTAGAGAGGGCCCTGCGTGCAGATGGACACTCCGGTTCTAATCCTGCCCGGTATTGGCAACTCCGGCCCGCAACATTGGCAAACGCTCTGGGAGCTGCGCCATCCCGATTGGCAGCGCGTGAATCTGGGCAATTGGGACAGTCCCGTATGCGACGATTGGGTTCGTGCGTTGGATGTTGCCGTGCAGGCTTGTCCTTCTCCGCCCTTGCTGGTGGCTCATAGCCTCGCCTGTCTCCTGGTGGCTCATTGGGCACGTCGTTCAGCAATAGTTCCGAAGGGCGCGTTTCTCGTGGCGGTGCCCGATCCGCAGAGCGCAAAATTTCCTGCCACGGCGCGTGGGTTTGGACCGGTGCCGATGGCGTCGTTCGCTTTTCGGAGCCTCGTGGTCGCCAGCGCGAATGACCCGCTTGGATCGCTGGCCCATGCCAAACATTGTGCGATTGCTTGGGGAAGCACCTTCGTCGATATCGGCCAGGCGGGGCATATCAATGCCGACAGTGGGCATGGTGAATGGAGCGAGGGGTATATGCTTCTTCAACGATTCATGGCCTAGTAAAGAAAGCGGCTGCATCCTTGAGCCGATTGCTCAGCTGATGACCAAGCATCTCCGTCCAATCTCCGATGGTAAGACTCGCTGCGGATGGGTCGGTCGCAAGCCGCATTTCATTGCCTATCATGACTGTGAGTGGGGGGTGCCGATTCACGATGACCGGAAGCATTTCGAGATGTTGCTGTTGGAAGGCGCACAGGCGGGTCTCACGTGGGAAACAATCTTGCTGCGGCGGGATGGCTATCGTCGAGCGTTTGTGGAGTTCGATCCGAAGAAGGTGGCGCGATTCACGACGAAGAAGAAAGCCGTGCTGCTGAAGAATCCCGACATCATCCGCAACCGGCTCAAAATCGACTCGGCGGTGATCAACGCGCAGGCGTTTCTCACTGTACAGGAGGAGTTCGGTTCATTCGATCGCTACGTCTGGCAGTTCGTGGGAGGGAAACCGATCGTGAATCGCTGGGCCAAAATGGCTCAGGTGCCGGCGACGAGCGCGGTCAGCGATTCATTGTCGAAGGATCTCAAGAAGCGTGGTTTCCGGTTTGTCGGCAGCACGATCGTCTATGCCTACATGCAGGCGGTTGGGCTGGTGAACGATCACACGACGGAGTGCTTCATCCGTGCTCGTCGCTAGCAGGCTGTTGAAAAAGCCCGCCAGCATCGTTCTCGCATCGCTCAGAGGCTCAACGTACGGGACGAAGTACGATTCGCCTCTTCGCTCGCTGCGGCCTTGCTGGACGGCCCTTTTGAACAGCCTGCGGGTTCTGCTGGAGCCGTGCATGACTTACTTCTGTCCTATGTTTGTTCGTGGCCAGAATGGTTTTTCGACACCCTGCTAGCAGTTGGCGCATGGCAGTAGTCGTTGTTTCCCTTCAGCACAGGGAGGCAGCCCGATCATGAAAACGATGTCGGTGCGGTGCTGCATTGCGGGAGGTGGCCCGGCCGGGATGATGCTGGGGCTGCTCCTGGCACGTGCAGGCGTTGACGTTGTCGTGTTAGAGAAACACGCCGATTTTCTCCGTGATTTCCGTGGCGACACCATCCACCCCTCCACCCTGGAGGTCGTGTATGAACTGGGATTGCTGGAGCGGTTGCTGACGTTGCCGCATCAGAAAGTGTCGCGGATCAACGGGCAGTTCGGCGACCTGGCGCTGACGGTCGCGGATTTCTCGTCTCTCTCGACGCAGTGTCGCTTTGTCGCCTTCATGCCGCAATGGGACTTTTTGAACTTTCTCGCCGAAGAGGCGGCGCGTTATTCGACGTTTCAGCTGCGGAGGCAAGCTGACGTGACGGACCTTATGGAAGAGGCGGGTTCTGTGATGGGACTCCGGGCGAACACTCCAGATGGTCCGCTCGAGGTGCGCGCCGACCTTGTCGTGGGAGCCGACGGGCGGCACTCGGTCGTTCGTGCGAAGGCCGGCCTCTCGATCGAAGAATTCGGCGCGCCCATGGATGTCCTGTGGTTCCGTCTTTCCCGGCTGCCAAGCGATCCAGGAGATCCCATAGGCCGTTTCGACGCCGGTCGGATCTTCATCATGCTGAATCGGGGCGACTATTGGCAGTGCGGCTTCGTGATCCCAAAGGGATCGCGAGATCAACTTCAGGGGCGAGGGCTGCCGGCATTTCGTGATGCTGTCGCACAGCTCGCGCCGTTCATGACCGACCGTGTCGGCGAACTCCACGACTGGGAGCCGGTCAAGTTACTGACGGTTCAGGTCGACCGGTTGCGGCGGTGGTATCGTCCTGGTCTCCTCTGCATCGGCGATGCGGCTCATGCGATGTCTCCGGTCGGTGGTGTGGGGATCAACCTGGCCATTCAGGATGCGGTGGCCGCATCGAATCTCTTGGCAGCTCCGCTGCGCGACGGCCTGCTTACGACCGAAGATTTATGTCGGGTACAGCAGCGGCGTGGGTGGCCGACTCGCATGACGCAACGGGTGCAACTCGCAATTCAGAATCGCGTCATCAGGCGCGCCCTCAGCGGCTCGGACAAGTTCTCGCCGCCCTTCGCGATCCGGCTGCTGGCGTTGGTTCCGTTCCTTCGCCGAATTCCCGCCCGGATGATCGGACTCGGATTCCGACCAGAGCATGTGTATACGTCTGACACATGCTCTGCGCATGCGTCAGCGGCAGGCGTATCGCGATAGTACTTTGTAGTGAGATTCCGCTCTCCCTCTGTCGAGCAATCCGAGCAATCAATGGTGATCATGCGGGCGCGCTGTAGGGGTTCTCCTCCATTCCGTTTCTTATTGGTTGGAGCTCTCTGACGAGCTGACGAAGGATTTGCGGTAGCCGGTCACCTTTTCCAAATATTGGCGGGTTTCCTGGTAGGGCAGATTTTGGCGCAACTGGTCATAGACGCCGGCCGGCTGGAGGCTGTTGATCTGGTTGACGGCCGCCACACGGTCGCGCGAAAAGGTGCGGAAGACGTTGCTCGGGCCAGTATTGTAGGCTGCAATCACACAGTACTCGCGTGACACATTATGGTCCACGGCTTCCAGCTGATTAAACATCAACACGTTCAAATAGGCGGTTCCCAACTCGACGTTGTTGGCGGGATCGAATAGGTAGTCCCGCGAGGGGGCGACGTCCTGGCCTTTCGCCTTTCGGTAGGCTTCACGGCCCCCGCTGGTGGGGACCAGTTGCATGAGTCCATAGGCTGGGGCCGAGCTGACGGCATAGGGATTGAAGTTGCTCTCTGTGCGGATGACGGCAAAGACCAGGCTGGGGCTGATGCGATATTGTTCTGCAAACTGGTGAACCAGCGTTCGATATTTCTCCGCCTGCTTTATCGGGAGATTGGACACCATTGCCATCGTGACGTAGTGGACCGTCTTCTTGGTTCCGTCTTGGTCGACTGTCCGTGTGCCGGATTTCTTTTCAAGGAGATAGGCGGCAAACGGCTCGGCTTCCTCCGGCGTGCGCATTGGTTTATTCTGCTGATCGAGGACGAGGCCAAAGAGGTAGGGGGCCTTGTCGCCGGTGAGGACTATTTCTTTGTCGGAAAACAAATCGACCGATCGGGGATCTTGCGGGGTCAGGATCGTCGTGACCACGGCATTCTTGAGACTGCGTGGGGGATCTTGTTCATCCAGCGTCTCGACCAGAATCTCGCCTGAATCAAAGTCGACGATCGCCCGGCTCTTATAGTTTTGCGTGTACTTCACATATTTTTTGCGTTCGGGCAGTTGGATTTCCTTCTTCCCCCAGGTCTTTCCGACGTTCACCCCAAGGACGGCGAGGATGGTCTCAAAGTCTTTCTTTGCCTCGCGCAGATCTTTGAGCAGCGCTTTGGGGTCGCGCGCGTATTGGCTGAGACGCTTCTTGGCGATTTGTGCCGGATCTTTTCCCCCGGCGAGATCGATGAGGGCCTGGCCGGTCCGGCCCTTGGTGACTCGTTCAGCCGCCGTGAGGGCTCGGTCGGTTGTTTCACAGCCGGAGGCGAACAAGGTGAAGGTGAGGATCAACAGAGCGGAGAACGAGGCCGATGGACGCATGGGTGCATTGTACAGATTTTGCCGTGGTCTGCAAGGCAAGCGGCTGGTTGCTCTGGTCTATCTGGTCTTTCTGGTTGGTCTGGTTCATCTGGTCTATCTGGTTCAGCCAAATATACAAGACAAACCAAACAAACCAGATAAACCATTAGGACTGGGGCTCGCCGTTGGACTGCATCTGTTTTCCCTCGAGTTCGGTCCAGCGGTTGTAGAGCCGCTCCGCGGCTGTGCGGGCTGCGTCCAGCGCCTCGGATCTTTCTTGTAACGCCGCCGCATTGGAGGCGACGGTGGGATCTTCCACTGCGGCCTGACAGGCGGCGATGGTCTCCTCGGCCTGGAGAATTCTATCCTCCATCTTCGCCCACTCCTTTTGCTCCCGATAGGACAGGCCTGTTCGTTTTGTCGTTGGAGTTGACCCCGATTCGACGCGGGCTGGCTTGGAGGGTCGTGACGTCGAGGCACAAGTCTGTTCTGCCGCCTTGCGTTCCTGCGCAGACTCCCATTGCGCATAGTCGGCGAACCATTCGATCCGTCCTGTACCATCCAGCGCGAGCAGCATGGTGGAGACGCGGTCTAAGAGCCATCGGTCGTGCGTCACGAGCATCATTGCGCCTGGGAACTCCACCAGACTGTCTTCCAGCACATCGAGTGTCGGAATGTCCAAGTCGTTCGTCGGCTCGTCCAGGATCAAGAGGTCGGCCGGTTGTAGCATCAGCTGTGCGATGAGGAGACGCGCCTGTTCGCCTCCAGAGAGGCGGGAGACTGGGAGATCCAACTGCTCCGGCCGGAAGAGAAACCGTTTCGCCCAGGAGACGAGATGCACCGAGCGGTCTTGATAGACGACCGCGTCGCCGTGCGGGGCGAGGGCTCGACGGAGCGAGGAGGATTGGTCCAGTGATTCGCGGTGCTGCTCGAACGTGACCACGCGCAGCTTGTCCGCGCGGGTGATGGTGCCTGCGTCCGGCTTGAGTGTCCCGGCTATCAGCTTCAAGAGCGTGCTCTTTCCGCTTCCGTTCGGACCCAGCAACCCAAGCCGCTGTCCCGGTCCGAGCAGGAGGTCGAGATCCTTCACGATCTGCCGCCCGCCGAGCGATTTGCAGAGTTGGGTGGCCTCGACCAACTGCTTCGACCTGCGTCCCGATGAAGTGAAATTGATGCCCGCCGTGCCTTGGTCTTTCCGAGCTTCGGCGCTGTTCAGTTCCTCGATCAAGCGGCCGGCTGAGTCGATCCGTGATTTGGCCTTCGTCGTGCGGGCTTTGGGGCCACGCCGGAGCCACTCCACTTCGCGTCGGACACGATTGGCTAATGACGCTTCATAGTTAGCTTGCGCGTGCAGCGCGGCATCCCGCTGTTCCAGGAAATCGCTGTAGTGTCCTTTGGCTTCGAATATTCCGTTGGGATAACTGCGATTAAGCTCGATCATCCGCGACGTCACTGCTTCTAGAAAGCGCCGATCGTGGCTCACGACGAGAAAGGCGCGGGCTTCGGCCCGTAACAATCGCTCCAGCCAAAGGATGCCTTCGACATCCAAATGGTTGGTCGGTTCATCCATCAGAAGGACGTCC
>DASQFV010000334.1:0-12045 GCA_035632975.1 Nitrospiraceae bacterium | reverse complement strand
TCGGAATCAACGCATAGTTCAACACCGCTTCAATCGACGCGGCAGTCGATCCGGCCGGGATCGCAAGGGAGAAGGGCACTTTTCGCGTATTCCCCCCCTTAATGAAGGGATCAGGAATCGGGCCCCGGAGAATTTTGTCGTAGGGCAAGCCAAACTGCTTGGTCTCTTCCTTCAGCACCTTGCCCTGCGCATCCTTGGCGGTAATGATCAGATAGAACTGCTTGAGCACCGGGTCGCCGTCAGGAAAGCTGTGAGGGAGGCTGCCGATCCTCACCAGCGCCGTCCCCTCCACCGCAGTGGCCGACTTGGTGGCCTCAAGATCCACGCGGGGCATCCATTCGGCCTGTAGATTTCGATTCCTGAGGAGAGTGCCGGGAACCACCACGCCGCGAAACCAGTGCCGACCGATTGCGCGCGTCATGGCGCCGCGCTTCGAAGTGGAACTGCCGGTCGAGGGCTCCATGTGGCAATCTTGGCAAATCGTGCCCTGCAAGATCTCACCGGCCAGATCTTTCTGCGTCGCATCCTTGACCTTATCGAAGTGGCAGGATGCGCAATAGTTTGCGCCACGGAACAGTTCAGATTGCGTCGCAGGATGGACGAGATTTTCCTCCGGGTTCGCATAGGGCCCATAGAGCATCTTGCCCGGCACGATCTTGAACGAAGGCGGAGAGTTCGGTGTCTGCTCGAGCTGCTTGATCAGATGGCAGGAGGCGCAGCCGATGCCTTCCACTTTCGGCTTGCCGGACAACACCTGGGCCACAATCTTCTCGGCATGTTGCGGGAACACGGTGGTCGACGGCACATGACAGGCGAGACAGCGGCGGCGCTCGTCGGTCGTCGGATTGGTCTGCAGCCAGACGCCCAATACCGTGCGGAACACGGGTGACTCCAGCGACGTACCATGCAAAAGCGCGGCATCGACCCGGCCGAAGGTCTTGAGGTCCGGCGTCTGTTCGCGCACGCCTTTCCACTCTTCATAGTGCCGATCGTGACATTGTTTGCAGTCTTCCGATCGAATGAAAATCTCTTCAATCTCCGCCACCCAGTCGGCCGGAGCCTGAGCCTCTGCCTTCTGCGCAATGGCGCGGCCCTGATACAGGCCAATGACGCCCATAACGAGCGCGAGGAAGAGGCCTGCGGCGATTTGCGGTGTATTCCGGATGAATCGTGACATCTTCAATCCCGTTTACATCCGACGAAATGAAAATTCACCCCCCACCCGACCGGATCGCCTGGATCGGCCGGTTCATAGGTGCCGACGGTGAAGTTACATTCTTTCATCGCGCGCTTGATCGCTCTCCCAAAATCGATCATGTTTCCGATCTCGGTCTTGTCGATTTCCTTGATGATGGATCGGACCTTGATGCCGGCATAGTCGGCGCGCGAGCTCCCGATCACTTCGAACACCGCGACGCCTTGCGCCCGTTCGAGTTTCAATTCTTTCTTGATATCCTCGTCCACGTCTCCGACGATGACGCCGAATTCTTCACCCAATCGCGTGGCTTCATCCACGGTCATCGGCTTCTGATCCGCCGCACTCACCGGCTCCGGCGCGAGACCGGCCAGGGCTCCAATGCACAGGCAGGCACAGAAGATAAAGGCCCTTCCTCTCCGAAGGGCCTTTGTGTGCACACCAGCTGAATTGCTTCGAACTCCCTCCAACGTCCATGCCTCTCATCGTACTGACATCTCATTACCGAACTCAGTAGTCTGCGGAGAAACTACGTATCCGTGGCACGACAGAAAACACTCCCCCAGGATGCTCAAAAAGTTCTTCCAGCAAGGCCTCAGCGAACCATCACTTTATAAGGGGTGGTTGGGATGATCCCAATTGCGCGCAACGTTCTCACCCGCCCACCCACTGGCACGCCGAGACGTGCCATTTGCCCGGGCGAGGGCCTTCTGGTTTTCCCCATTTCGCCCTCAGGGGAGCAGCCAGACTGTCCTTCACTGCGCGCATCGGACGAGCACCGTTTTATCGTGCGCGTTCTGCGAGCACAAAGGATGGTCTGGCTGCTCCCCTCCTGCTCTTCTTAAGCCGCGCGTTGCGCGAGCACGGGGATCGTCCCAGCTACCCCGCCTCCTTTTTCAGCAGCCTGTTAAAATTTTACAACCGGATCGATCACGAGCTGAAACCAGGGCGCGACGGCTTTCTGCCCATTCCGCTCTTTGTTCTCACCGTTCCACACGGCAAACGACACGGTTTGCACCCGGCCGGGAATCAGCTTGGCTTCGTTCTCTTGCTCTTCACTCACCAAGGGTCTGCGCATGACGACATGCCACACCCCATCTTTCCACGCAGCCTTTCCCTGGACTCGGCCCTGTCTTTCTTTGGTCGTCAGGGTACTAAAGCCCCCACCGATGAGGTCCTCGACAGACGAGACGCGGCGCGGAATGACTTCAAACGTCCTCACGCCGTCGCGAGCTTTCTCGGAAGTCTTGGCCGCACGGCGATCGATATCGCTCTGCCAATCGGCTTTCCAATGCCAGATATTGATGTAGTGATCGAGTTGGCCCATACAGAAAAATGCGGGAGCATCGCCGAGCGGCAGTCCTATCGCGACGCCGTCCCGAAAGGTCCCCGGCGTCAGACGGTCGTTCTTCGTGTTGTCCTGCCATTCGAGCAGAAACGCGATCTCGGTCCCATTGTGGAGCGACCGCACGGTCAAGGCACGCGCGGTCGGCTCCGGCCAGACCGGCCTGGTAATGACCTGACCGCTCAACGGAAGCGTCATCGGCGAGACCTTGGCCCAGGAGGCTTCCTCGGGCCCCGTCGGCAGTTCCCCCTCAACGAGGCGCGCGCGAATAATCATCCCCTCGGAACTGACGAGGGGCACGCCAAAGCCTACTAAGACGCCGGCCACAAGCAAAATGAAGAGGAACAGGAGAAGTAACGGGCGGGAATAAATCTTCGTCGTCGTACGCACTATGCAAGGTCCTCGGGTGACCGGCGCGAGCACATCGTGATGGGATCAAACTAGCACACAGTCAGAGCGGGACCAATCCGCCTGCAAACGAGTTGCTACCAGAGTTTCACGCGGCGAATTTTGTTTTCCCCTCGTTCGCAGATGTAGAGATAGCCCTGGGAGTCCAGTGAGAGTCCGACTGGAGAGTTGACGACGGCCTCTACTCCGAGGAGTCCGTCTCCATGTTTCACTGTTCCTGCCGATTCTTTCGCCACGAAGCGCGCGGCGCCGCAGCCACCCATATTCTTGTCGTCGTAGCCGCTGTCTCCGTTGCCCGCCACCGTCGTGATCATGCCGGTCGCAACCTCTACCTTGCGCACGCGATGGTTCATCGTGTCGGAGATGTAGAGATTGTCCTGTTGATCGACCACCACGGCTTCCGGTGCATGGAGCATGGCTCTGATCGCCGGCTTGTCGTCACCGTCGTAGCCGTACCGGCACACGCCGGCCACTGTCGAGATAATGCCGCTGCGGTGATCGATGCTGCGGACGCGGTTACTGCCCTTGTCGACGAAAATAATATCGCCTTTCCCGTTCACCGTGAGCCCGACGACATCATAGAGGCGGGCCTCGAGCGCGGGCTTTCCATCGTCAAGATACATGGACATGTCCAGTCCGTCTGAACAGACCGGCATGAGCCAGCCATGGTCATCGCTGAAATCGATGCCGATGGCATCGCCGGAGAGCACAACCAGATTCCGCGCAACGAGCGGCTGCTCACGGGCCTCGTCATCGGCCGTCCAGGTCCCGGCCACGGTCGTGACCATGCCCGTCCGGGGATCGTAGCGACGGATTCGGTGCGCCTGAGTGTCGGCGATGTACATCACGTCGTTGGGGTCGAAGGCGATTGCGGCCGGCCAGGTGAGATTGACCTCGCGGGCCGGACCATCTCCGTTGAACCCATGTTGCCCGGTGCCGATGATCGTGGTGATGATGCCGGTCTCATGGTCCACTTTCCGGATGCGGTTACTGCCGGAATCGCAGGTATAGAGATCGTTGCGGGAGTCAAACGCGACGTCGAGCGGCAAATAGAGCCCGGCTTCCCCACAGGGACCTTCGTCGCCGCTATAGCAGGTTTCGCCGATGCCGGCGAAATTATGGAGTGTGCCTTCACGGAGATTGACCCGCCGGATACGATCAGACCCGGACTCGGCAAAGTAGAACCAGGTCTCGTCCTTGTCGAGCGTGGCGTGATGGGGCAGTGGAATCCCGGACTTGACCGCCCGTTTTCCATCGCCGGTGCTCCGGGCCTTGCCGTTACCTGCGAAGGTTTCGATATAACCGGTCGCAAGCTGAAGCTCAGCTTCCATTTGCCTGTCGCCCTATCCCGGCTGGTTAGCCGCGTGAAACTGAGTGAACCGTCGCGGCCGGCTGTTCCACGGGTACCGGTGCTTGCACCGTGGGTTGCAGAATCGCTTGCTGCGGAGAGGCTGCCGTCTGCTGCTGGGCCACTTGGGCTTCGGCTTCAATCCCGTCCGCCTCATGCGCGGACTTCTTGAAGCCCTTGATCGCCTTGCCGATCCCTTCCCCCAGCTGCGGCAATTTTCCCGCGCCGAAGATGATCAGCACGATAGCGAGGATCAGGATTAACTCTGTAATACCAAGACTCCCAAACATGGTGTGTTCCTCCGTATGAATGGGTGAATCAGGATGCGTTGCTCTCTTTCGCCCGTTTGGAAAATCGTTCCTTCAACCGCTTCCGCGCCTGCTCGGCTTGTTCGAACATCTTCGCCTTGTCGTAGACACTGATCAAGTTGTAGTAGGCCAGCGGCTCCTCGGGGTTCTGTTCGACGGCTTCTTCCATGACCTTGATGGCGAGATCCGTCTTCTTGTGATTCAGCGCCAGCTCCATCAGCTTGAAACTGCCCTCCAGATGCTTCGGGTCCAATTCGAGCGTACGGATATAGCATTGGATGGCCATGTCGATGGTGTTGTAGTCCGAGACCTGAGGATTATCGAGTTCGACATAGACCCCGGCGAGATTGTACCAAGCCATGGGATCGTCCGGCGTAATTTCCACGAGGCGCTCGTAGTAATCCTTGGCTTCCATGAACTTCTTTCTGTCGGCATAGACCCGTCCAAGATTGAAGAGCGCCAGGACATCGTGGGGGAACACCTCGAGCGCATGCTTGAACTCGGTTTCCGCTTCGTCCGTCATGGCCTTCGTCGCGTAGATCGTGCCCAAATTCGAATAGTACATCGCGAGCGACCGATTCATCTCTGCGCGGAGCCCCTCCGCCATCTCAATCGACTTCTTGACCTCAACGAGCGCATCATCCATCCGGCCTTTGCTGAAATACAGCTCGCCTAGTCGACACCGGGCCTGGAAATCGTCTGGCTCGGCCGCCAATAGCTTTTCAATCTCAGCGATTTCTTCGTCGGGGTTCAGCGGCTGATCGCCGGGATCGACGATGGTCTGGCTGTGTTCAGGCGCAGAAGCGGTTGGTTCGTTCATATGGTTCCCTTTAGTACAGAGGTCTGTTAGACATGCCCGCCCGCCAATGAATCCCGCGTGCCGACCATGGGAGCGTTCGTTGCCGGCGCCGAATCCGTCGCATCACGCCGATGCCGGTCCATGGTCAAGAGCATGGCGCCGAGCACCACCATGAGCGTCAGGTTCGAATATAGGAGCGCATACCCCGCAATAAACATCAATCCAAGACCATACCCGGCAAGTCGCCCCATGCTGAGTAACTTAATGACCGTGTATGACCAGCACAACAAGCCCGTCATGTAGAACGCAAACGGGAGAAAAAACGTGTAGCCCATGCCGAACTGAAAAATCCACCCAATGCCGTCCGCCGCCTTACGAATGTTATTGGCCATTCCAGGGTCGTACCGATTGAGCAGATAATCTAAGAACAGCATCAGAGTAAAAACGGATCCGGCGGTCGCCCAAAACCAGATGGCGCGGCGGCGTTGCCGCTGATTGCGCGTTCGAAATGAGACTCCCCGCCCGTAGGCCCACATCACCAGGATGCTGGACAAGACCAATAGCCCTTCACCCCCGCGATGGGCCTCGTATACGAAGGGCGGGGCCGCCACTGTTCCGATAAAACCATAGATGGTGGACATGATCTGATAATACAACCAGCCCCCGACCCCCAGGAGATAGGTGATGCCCATGGCGCGATGCGACCACTCGGTGTGGGTGGAGAGGTATTCCACCATCAGACAGATCAACACGACCAGCGCCACGAAGTTATAAATTGCAGACCCCAGGAAGGCAGGCGGGATCAACAAGTAGCCCACCGTGAGGAGCAACAGGAGCGCGACACAGGGAATGACGATAATGTTCGATCCCACAAACCCACGACCGGCCATCCGATTGATGCCCGCCACACTGAGGGCAAGAAACAGCAGAATCGCCACGACATTGAGCAGCCATTGCCCGATCTGCGTCAGTGCCGTGAAGGTCGGGATTATCCACTCATGCGCCTGGGCCAGCTTGCTGAGATGCATCCCTAACCGCGACACGAGCCGATACAGGATCAATTCCGAGAAGGAAACGATCAGGACGAGCTTGACCGTGTATTGAAACAGAAGGGATTGATCGCTGATCTTCCCCGTAATCCGGTCGATGGTGGGATTCGTAGCAATCACTCTGTACACCCTTATGGGAACATCGAATTATACCGACCGGGAAAAGACAGGATCAAGGTGGGGCAGGATACGCTCATCACGACCCCGCCGGCTGCGGCACGCGCACTTCCTGACCCTTTGACCGTGCGATATACAGCAGTCCATCGGCCATCGAGTAGTTGAACGGCAACTCGCACACGACTTCGCTGACTTTTTCATAGACGTGTTGATACAGGCTCTCCGCTTCATCCGGTGTCATGCCTTCCGACACTTCATAGAAGAAGCCAAGGCTCAGGTCCTCTGCTGACGGGCGCATGATGCGCCTGATTCCATAGCTGCCGGGGTCGCTCATGATCGGCGCTTCCTTTTCCAAATCGAAGAGGCACGGCTGACAAGAGAACCCGTACGATCCGTGAAGCCGCTCGTTCTCCACGATAAAATTCATGGTCTCTCGGGCCTCTTCTTCCTTCTCGGTCGGGAATCCCACAATGATGTAGCAATGCACCGCGATCCCCAGGTCGATACAATCGTCGGCAATGCGCCGCACCCATTCCTGCTTGATCCCTTTCTTCATGAAGTCCATCACGCGCTGATTGAAGGACTCCAATCCGAACACGATCTTCAGGCACCCGGCATCCCGCATCGACGCCAGGAGTTCACGGGTGAGATGCTTCTCAAATCGCATTTCACAGGTCCACTTGATATCCAGCTTTTTGTCGATGATCTGCTGGCACAAGCGTTTGGTCGGCGATAAGGCAAAGCACTCGTCGGTAAAGAAGAAGCGCTGGGCCCCATACCGCTGCTTGAGCCATTCCAATTCCTCGACGGTTCGTGCCGGTTCTTTCTGCCGGAAGTTCTGGTGGTCCAGCGTGAGGGCGCAAAACGCACAATCCTTGTAGTAGCAGCCTCGTGAAAACTGCACAGGCAACACCGGCTCCGGCGACAAATACAGTCCGAGCGGAAAGCCGTCGTAGTTGGGGGCTGGCAGCTGGTTGATATTTTCAGAATAAAACGGCTGGTTGACCGTAATCTTCCCGTTCTGGCGATAGATCAGGTTCGGGACTTTGCTGAAATCTTTTTTCCCGGCCAATTGATTGACGAGTTCGAGCAACGCGGTCTCGCCCTCGAACACGATGATATCGTCGGTCAGATCGAATAGACTCGGGCAGCGACGCACGTTGTCGACCAATCTGGTGAAGATGCTGCCGCCGATGGTCAGATGAATGTCGGGAGCGGCTTCTTTGATCAAACGACAGAGTGTCAGACCAGGGACAATCTGCGAGGTTGCCGTAATCGACACGCCGATCAAGTCCGGCTGGTCACCGACAATCGACTGAACGAAGTGCTTACGAAAGAGTTGAATGTAGGGGTTCTGGGATTCATCCCTGATGATCTTCATCAGGTCTTTGGATGAATAGATAGAATAGCT
Organism: Nitrospiraceae bacterium; assembly: GCA_035632975.1. Classification (GTDB taxonomy): domain Bacteria; phylum Nitrospirota; class Nitrospiria; order Nitrospirales; family Nitrospiraceae; genus Palsa-1315. The sequence continues at coordinate 4,065 of DASQFV010000334.1, read as the reverse complement.
GCTGAACTGATTGTCGACGACCGTCAGTCGGGTCGGAAAATAAAGTGTGGAGAGCACCTCCAGCCATTTGTCGATGAGAAAGAGGCTTTCCTTATAGGATTCGAGATCGTAGAAGCCCTCCCCGCGGAGGGTCTCCTTGGCCGGCTCAATCCGATCAATGAGGTAAGGAAAACGGTCCAGCGACTCCACAACTCTCGCCAAATGCTCGGCACTTCCCGGGCCAGTCTCTCCAGTTCGCCCCTGCTCAAGCGTTCGCTTCTTATCGACCAACTCCTGATAGAACTCCGCCCCATAGGATTGGGTGACCACCCTGTCTAAGAGCTCGATCCCAAGATCGCGCTGGGAGACGTCGGGTACACCACCCTGAGCCAAAAACCCCTTCAACGAGGGGAGGCTCAGATAGGGCTGTGATGGATGCCACGTTGGAGGAAAGAGCAGTGAAACTTTCATGCTAATTCGCCACCAACTTGGGGGGAAATAAGCTGATTTCTCAATAAATTCAGACCTTTTTTATACACTCCGGTATCGGCCAAATGCAACCCTCGGAGTCCGCACCCTCGGAGGTGGAAGTGGAAAAAACTGATCCGGCTCGGCATTCTTATCCATAAGAATTATCACTCGTCGATTCCTGCATTTTCAATTGGACTTCCATAGACCTTGGCACCTAGAATAAAAAAGATTAGGTTTTGCCGTCACTTTGGGAAAGGAGTGATGCCTATGACATTATTCAGGAAATCAATGGCCATCGTGCTGGCAGGGGTTCTGGTTACAGTAGTAGCTGTCGCACTGCCTCTTCTACCGGTATTTGGCGAAGGTGGTGCGCGGCGGGACGTTGTGCTTCATGAACTTGAGCGCAACGCTACGATCATGGACATGCTCTATCTGGTCGAGTTCGAAGCGACCCAAGCCGGAGCTCCGACGAGCCGCGAGCAGACGATCGAGCTGCTCGACAAACTCGTCATCCCAACCCTCGAGAGTTTGGGGAAGGATGGCAAGGTCCGTGCAGGAGGCCTCGTCGTCGGTAATCTCTCCGGGGCCATCGTGGTTGGAGCCAAGTCGAAAGATGAGGTGACTGAACTCGTTCGTGCGCTTCCCGCCTGGGGCATCATGCAGTGGAAGGTGACGCCGCTCGAGACCTTCGCTCACCGGGCCGACCTCGAGAAGAAGGTGGTGCAGGGACTCCGCGCGCAGAAGTAGTTCGGCGCACAAATGAGAAACCCCAGCCCGGCCTGACGCCGGACTGGGGTTTTTTCGTGAAGAGATGGTCTCTCCAGAGACGGGTTTCCCTATTGAAGCTTCAGGGTAAACCAGGTGGAGAGCGCCTTCATGCCGTTACGTTCAATGTTGTTACCATCCCACACCGCGAACGCGACGGGCACAGACATTCCCGCCTTGAACTGGGTATCGTTGGCATCACCGGTTTCCAACGTGCGCTTCACCACGACGCGCCAGGTTGGACCAGTGTATCCACCACCCTTGACGGAACCGGAAGGTTCCCACACACCGTTTCCAATGACGTCCTGATGCGCTTGCGTCGTGAGGGTGCTGAAGCCGTTGGCATTCAGATCCTCAACCGAGCTCACGCGCAACGTCGGATCGGACATGATGTTGCCCGACCAGATGCCAGGATTGAAGGGCCCCAGGCTTCGTCCGATCCGGTCCGGGTAAGTCACGCCGCCCGCCGGTTCCTCGAAATAGTAGTCCCAGAAAATTCCGGGGTATTGGTCGTCCACATCCCAGATGCCCGCGCTATCCTTGCCAAGGTCCTTCTGCCACTCGGCGTTCCACCGCCAGATATTGGTGGTGCCGCCTGACTGACCCATGCACTGGAAGGGTGGCGCTCCAGCTGTGTTGACTGGGAACATGATCGCCGCCTGGTCCCGGAAGTCCTGGGGACCAATGGTCGTATCGTTCTTGGTCTGATCGCTCCACTCTATGCGCAAACCGAGCTCTTTGCCGTTGGTCATGGCTTTCACGAACACCGACTTCACCGAAATATTCGGGTGCATCGGCGTAGTGATCAGCTGCCCGCTCAACGGAACAATCACCCCGGGCACGCTCTCCCAAACTGGGTTCGCGCCGTCCATCGGAATCGCTCCCTTGACCACCTTCGCCGGAATCGTAACCGGCTGGCTGACAGCCAACGGGACCCGCCCGATCGTCAGCATCACGCCGACGATCAATGCAGAGAGAAGAATGCCAAACACCACACGCTTGCTGTGTGTCTGCACTACTCTCATAGGATACTCCTCCTCTCGATTAAAAAAGTACGATCAATATTGTGCCAACGATCAAGGTGGAGAGAGCATAGTGAAGAGGGCCAAAATCACGCCAACGATCAACGAAGCGAGAAGAATGCCAATCCTCATCAGCTTGCTCTGTGACGGCGTTAATTCTTTAGGCTGCTCTACTTTTTTCATAGGATACTCCTCTTCTCTATTAAAAAAATCAAGAGCGATGGCCCAAGATCACTACCGACGAACAACACATGGGGACCTTCATGAATACGAACAACGGTTAGGCGGTTCCGATCGGCCCTTCCTCTTTGTCTTTGCCTTGATCTTTCTTGTCCAAAAAAGATTCTGCGCCAACTTCGTTCAGCAACAGACTCAGTTCATTTCCCTGATCCTGCGCACCGCACTCATACGTCTGGCCTTCCGGTGAATTGAACGTCGCCGGGCGGTAATCGGTTTCCGAGTAGGGCTGGGAAATGACGCCTAGGAACGCAGCTTCGAAATCCATCCACTCCGCCATCATGTCAGCCACGTATTTGTACAAACCGGATGCGGCTTTCTTGACCAACATCCTGCAAAACAGCGGGACCCACCGGCCGATATGATTCTTGACAAACTTTTTCTGCGCGTCCAGGACGATCTGGGTCTTGTCCGCTCCATCGTGACAGCGGGAATAGGATTCTTTGTAGGCCAGGAAATGCATGAACTCGAATTCGACGCTTAAATGATCCAGTCGCTCATGGATATCCTTGGACAATTCCACCCCGAACGCACGATAGAATCCGGCGATATCGCCCATGACTTGCGATTGAGCAAACACGTGGTCGTTTCCGAAAAGCGTTTCGTAGGGAGGGCAATCAAGCGTGATGACATTACTGAACACTCGGCGATGCTCGGCCTGCAGATCGCTGAGTTGCCAGTTGACGCATTCTGACGCGACAACTTTCTCGATCTGATCGAACTGCTTGCGCAGCAGCACCAGCTTTTGCTTGGCCCGCTCACCGCCGATGCCGTCGAGCGCCTGGTCCAAGGCATCGATCGCCGCTCGCCCATCCTCGACGAACTCTCCGCATTGCACATAATCAAGAAACTCATCGTCTTCAGGATAGAGCAGGCTCCACGACACAAGGAGATAGAGCTTACTGCGACTGAGGGCGCGTTCGACTGCGGGTGAATCTTTAATGGCCGGCGAAGTCGGAATGACCGCGGCCACGGCCGGAGAATTTGTTTGCACCGGCTGTTTACTCGTCATGAGAATCAGCTCCTCGGTTTACCCTGTTGCCCACATGAATTTTCAGGGCATTTGAGGTCAAACCTTCGGCACAGGGTCTTGTATGGTAGGTACCGACCCAGGGGTTGTCAAGCGCGATCTTCCCCTTCGCAAAAGATAATCTAAGTTGGTGATTTCTCAAATTATTCCCCCTCGCGATGCGCACCTTCTCTCTTCAATTTCCTTCTCGCACTCAGGCCTGTTCTTATGGATCACGAGAGCGACTGCGCCAACAATCTAAACGGGGTGACTCGAATGGCCACGTGATCGTTCACTGTCCGGCACACTTGTTCGCACAGTCCGCATCCGACGCAACGCTCGGTCGTCACAACAAGACGTTGCGTGCCAAAATCCATCGATAAGGCATCCGTGGGACACTTAGATGCGCAGGCATGGCACCCCTGCCCTGCCGTGCAGACTCGGTGCGATACAGTCGCGAGACCCATTCGTATCTGCTCACGTCCTTCGACAGGAAGCAACGCCTCGGTGGCACAGGCCGCAATGCAGGGTACATCCTCGCAGAGATAGCACGGCATCTGATCCGCAAAAATCACCGGTGTC
>DASQFV010000333.1:0-4493 GCA_035632975.1 Nitrospiraceae bacterium | reverse complement strand
TGGGAGTGGGTGCAGGATTGGTACAGCGCGAACTATTACGAAGTCTCACCGGAACACAATCCGCAAGGCCCCGAACAGGGACAATTCAAAGTACTCCGCGGTGGATCGTGGTCCGACCTGCCGAAATATCTTCTCACCTATGGGCGCTTCAAGCTGCCTCCAGAAACGCGCAACAGCTATACGGGCTTCCGCTGCGCCAAATCCTAACAAGCTGATGAAAACGATCACTTTTTCACCCGCCCGACCCCGGCGCGCCAAGACGCGCCCTGGCCCAGGCTTCGTTCTCCCCTCGTCAACATCCTCAAGGTAGCCCCTCGGGAAAGAGCTGTTCCGCAGCTCGGGGCTGGGCGGGTGAGAAGGGCACGCCTCCGGTGTGGCCATCGGCTGCGGCCTCGTTGGATGACCGTTTTGATCAGCCTGCCAGGATTCCTTTAGTGCAATAAACTCCACAGCTCTTTTCATCAAAGCGACCGCTCAAAATCGCTGTCCAACAAGGCCGCAGGCGAATCAAAACCGGAGGCGTACCCTCTGGGTAGCACGGTGCGACGAATAAGGAGCACCAAGTCTGTGCGCGCCGCCGAGTAAGTGAGGCGGCCGGGTCCCCGTTGAGGATTTTGGGGAGCCGAGAACGCAGTTGGCAGTGATTTTCAGCGGTCGCTAGAAGAGGCTCTTGCTGACTTCGGCTGATAGCGCGCTTTCGTTGCCGGCACTATCGTAGGCGGAAATGGCGAAAAAGTAGGTCTGGCCCTTCGGGAGATTGGAGACGGTGTAGCTCGTGACTTTTCCTGTCACGAAGGCCGATCCAGGAGCATCATAGGTGCCGGAAGCTCTGCCAACGTAGACTTTGTAGCCGGCCAGATCAGCTTCCCCATTCGCCGTCCATGTGAGTGTCACGTTCGCTGTGGTTAGGCTGGGAGGAGGTGCCGAGGGAGGAGTCGAGGGCGGTGGGAGGGACGGAAGTGTAATGACAACAGTGGCCGGGGGTTGCAACAAGCTCGCGACCTTAGAGTTCTGGAGCAAGTTCAACGCCGATCGCGATCGGCTAGGTGAGGGAGCTGAGCCGCTTCCTGCTGAGGCCGCAGGGCGAACGCCTGCTGCTCCGGCGAACGGAGTTGAAGCGGGCGGAGCGACCGCAGCAGAGCCAGTCGAGATGACAGCTGGAAGCGGCGCGCCCGACGATTTCGTGATGGGCGCCGTTGGCGTGAGGTTTGTGCTCTTGGCGGAATCGGCTGTCGTCTGTGTGACCTGCCCGGCTGGGACACTTGATGGCACGGCTGCAGGGAGTGCCTGGGATGAGGCCGTAGGAGCGGTTGTTGAAGCAATGGCCGGACGCTTGGGCAATGTTCGATGATGCGTCAATGGAATGGTCGGTGGAGAAACCGAAGCTTTGGGCGGCCCGATCGGGCTCGCGATGCGAGTTGGCTCAGCGCTGGGAGGTTGGAGCATAGCCCCTTGAGTCGTGGCAGGCAGAGCAGCGGATCCAACGGTTGAATGGTGGATCAAGCTATGACGGCGTGGCGTCTCTTGTTCTGCAGCTGAGATGATCGGGGGCATCGCTACGGATTGCAGGCCCTGGAATAGTATTGCCGCAAGGACGGCAAGCTGGAACCGGGGGGTCACGATATCTGTCATGAGAATCATTCCTGGCAGCCCCTACAATACTCACTCAGATGGAGACGACTACGCCAACTGTGTATCCGGATGTCTGTCTGTAACTCCGCTGCATTGTCTCGTGGACGTGCGTGTTACACCAGAAAAATATCAATTTTTTCCAGAGACAAACCGCACCTGATCGGGATTATGAGAGCAGGACGGCGAGGCAGGCTGCTCAAAAAGGCTGTCCAGTAAGTCCGCAGCGAGGGTCTTCTGACTCCTTATACCTCTCTTAAGGGGAGTGGCCAAGGCTGCCCTTTACTGCGCGCATCGAACGCGCACAGTTTCACCGTGCGCGTTCTGCGAGCAAGAAGGGCACCTGGCCGCTCCCCACCCCCTTTTTCAGCATCCTGCTAGGTTTTTGCTAGGAGATGGGTATCAAGCCAATCGCTGATCGATGTGGTCATCTGGTGAAAATCCTCCCCCCGAGTGAATTGGTGATCGGCTCCTGGCAGGAGATTTAGTCTCTTTGGACCTCCCAGCGCGTCACGCAATCGCCGGCTTTGGTGTAGGGGGACACATTCATCCTGCTCACCCTGGACAATCAGTGTGGGCACGGTGATTCGTTCAGCCGGCCCATAGGCAATCTGCCTGAGGCAGTCTTCGTAAAAGCCATACCGCAAACGGATGCGATCTGGCCCTCCCATGATGTTCGGAATCGTGTCCGTGGCTTGCCACCGTGCCAACTCTTCAGGCCCGAAAGTTAAGCGAAGCTCTTCCGCAAAGTCCACCACAGGACATTTGAGGGCCAAGCAGACGATATCGCTACGCTGGGCTGCCGTGAGGATGGCGACGAGCCCTCCAAAGCTTGAGCCGACGAGCCCAATTCGGTCATATCCCCTGGCGGTCACCAGATCCAATGCGGCTTGGGTTTGATGCACGGCCAGAGTTGACGTGATCTCTTCGAACGGTCCGGCACTGTCTCCATGGCCGAAAAAATCGAACCGAAATGTCGCCAGGCCCAGTTCATTGAGGAGGCGGGTCAAGGTCCTGTTGGTCGTACTGTTCTTGCCGGAGAGAAATCCATGGCACAGCACGGCGAGACGCGTCGTTGGTCCGTCGGGCGTGGTCAGCATCGCGGCAATGCTATGACCATGGCGATCATGAAATGTCAGGGCCTTTTCCATGGTATGGCCTTTGATTATGGTGGGGGGGGAAGACAACTATTATTCCGGGGGACGAACCCCCAATGCCCAGGCGAGCTTCGCAGTAAAGAGAGTCAGGCTGCCAAAGAGCAGGCCGACGGTGACCCAGGTCGCGATCTGAATGGAGAGCGAACTGAGCGGGAAGTTCCAGGTCATCGCAGCAAGTACGCCGAAGCCCATCGTCCCCAAGCTCAATCCAGTCAGCTGAACGGCTCGCCACCGGTCCATGATAGCTGCGAGTTGATCTCGATAGGGCCACTGTTTTTTCCGGCTCGCGATTCGGCTGGTCGCCAGTATCTCAGGAATGCCATGGGACAAGGCCCCAAAGACCGTCTGCAAGATAAACCCGATCAAGGCCATATGGATATAGGCTGCGAGGTGCAATGATCCAAACGTCAGTACCGGCAGTGGTGGGAGGAAGTTGGCTCCGACGAGCACGCCCATGATCATCATGAGGACCAGGAAAAACGTCGCGACCAGGAGGTGATCGGAAGCGGCATTTCCCGGATGGCCGGAGCCCATCCAGGTGCGCAGCAGGTTGTAAGCATAGAGGCCGATGCTGAGGACGAGCAGCCCGCCGATCGCGAGTTCAAGGCGTAGGGACGAGGTGATAAACCCACCGATCAAGATGGCGAAGCCGGCGGGCAGCAATACCGTCACGAGGCGAGCGAGTCGCGGGCTGTATAGCTCGACATTCAAGATAATCGGCACGAGGCGATGCGTGGCGCCGATCATCGTCATTGTGACGAAACCCAGCAGAATCAGATGCAGATGAAGAAGTCGCCCATGGGCAGAGTATTCCGGCATGAACCGAAAGGCCATCGCGACGCCAATCGCCAATCCACCGAGTAAGGCGATGAGTGAGAATCGATACAACCAGGAGGAACTGGCTGGCTGAGTGAGGCTTTGCCGCGCGTACTGCCAGGCGACCGTAGCGATGGAGGCGACTGCTCCAATCACGACAATCCCAGCCACGCCGACAATTTTCAAGTTCCCGAGTCCGAATCCAGCGAGCAAACCGACTGTGGCGGCGTTCAGGGTTACGAACAGCCATAGATGGGAGTCCGAGGGGGTTCGGTCGCTCTGGCCGGTGGCCGACCGGGAGGCAAGTAGCCCGCCGATCATGAGTTGCAGGATGCCACCGATGAGTGCGGCATGCACATGGACCAATCTCAACCAGGAGGGCAGCGGTGTGCCATAGACCAAACCAATCAAGATGGCCAATCCCACCAGCACGGAAAGCAGAAGCCAGCTAAATCCTGTGATCAAAAATGTCAGTGGGTGGCAGGTTACACGACTCATGGAGTCCTCTTCCTAACAGGATGCTGAAAAGTCCGCCAGCCCATCTTGTTCATTTGGTCTATCTGGTTTGTCTGGTTTTTTGGTTGAACAAAATCAACCAGATCAACAAAACAAATCAGATCAACCAGACAGACCGAGCTTGTCCAAGGCGTGTGGACGGTGAGTGTCTTCTTCGCCCAGGATTACTTTCCTACAATATCCTAGGATTGAAGAAAGTAAAAATGATTTGTCGGTCCAGTTCCGTGACCGATTGCCAGGCTATGGCGAATGGCCTCGGTGAGATAGGTCTTAGCTGTCTGTACGGCGTCGTTCATGGACTTGCCTCGTGCGAGATGCGCTGCAATCGCCGAGGCGAACGTGCAGCCGGTGCCATGCGTGTGGGGGGTATCGATG
>DASQFV010000332.1:0-10414 GCA_035632975.1 Nitrospiraceae bacterium | reverse complement strand
TTGTCGAGCTCGTGCTGCAGCGCGACCTTGGCCTCGTTGACGTGCTCTTCGCGGTCGGCGCGGCGTTCGGCGACCATCGCCTTGATCTCGGCGTACTTGCGCGGATGGAGGGCTTCGAAGGAAAGGTCCTCCAGCTCCCACTTCAGCTTGTGGATGCCGAGTCGGTGCGCCAGCGGGCCGTAGACGTCGAGCGTCTCGCGCGCTTTCTGCACCTGCTTCTGGCGGCCCCAGTACTCGACGGTGCGCATGTTGTGCAACCGGTCGGCGAGCTTGATGAGGACGACCCGGATGTCATCCGCCATCGAAAGCACCATCTTGCGGAAATTCTCCGCCTGTTTTTCTTCATAGCTCCGAAACGTGATCTTGCCGATCTTGGTCACCCCGTCGACCAGATGCACGACGTCCTTCCCGAACTCCCTTTCGAGTTCGTCAGGCGTCGCGACAGTATCTTCCAGGGTATCGTGCAGTAGTGCTGCGACGATGGCGGTGACATCCGTTTTGAGCGAGCTCAGGACTCCGGCGACGGCGATGGGATGTCGAAGGTAGGGTTCTCCGGACCGACGAATCTGCCCTTCATGCGCTTTCGCGGAAAACTCGTAGGCCTTGCGAACTAGGCCGAGATCGGCATCAGCATGATAGCTTCTGATCCGATCCAGCAGCTGGTCGAGATCTGTGACGGTCTCGTACACCATGGTTCACTCACTTACTTACTCACTCACACTCGGTCGGACATCGCGAATGCGAAGCTGAATCCGGTCACGGCCGTTCCAGTGGTTCAGTTCCGGCGTGAAGGCCAGATCGATCGGGGCGCGTGACGGAATGCCACGCTCCAGCAGCGACTTCATGCCGAATCCGATACTATCGAACGGCAGCGATGCCCCTTGCCGCACGGTCATTTTCAGATGTTTCTCACCGACGGTGCGCGAATCCATGACTTCGAGACGGGTCACCGCAAACGTGGGCTCTGGATTGCCCGCGCCGAACGGATGCAGTGAACCGATTTCCTGGATCAACTGCAGATTCACTTCGTCCAGACGCATTTCGGCATCAACGTTCAGCGTCGGAACCTTGGCACCGTCGTGGGTCCACCCGGCCACCACATCGGAGAATCTGGCACGAAACTCGTCAATCCGAGACTCGCGAATCGTCACACCTGCGGCACTCGGATGCCCACCAAAAGCCTCCAACATCTCCCGACAGGAAGCCAATCCTTGATAAAGATCGAACCCGCCGGTTGTCCGTGCTGAGCCTTTGGCCATGCCCTGCTCGTTGATGGCCATGACAATCGCCGGGCGCTGAAACCGGTCGACCAAGCGCGCCGCGACGATACCGACCACCCCTAGATGCCACTGCCGGGAGGCCAGTACGAGTACGGGCGGCAATTCTTGATCCTTCAACGAGACCAGCGCCTCCGCCATGATATCCACTTCAATGCGCTGCCGTTCCCGGTTCAGCTGCTCAAGCCGATCTGCCAACTGCTGCGCCTCGGCCGGATTGTCGGTCGTCAATAACCGCACACCCAACATGGCATCATCCAATCGCCCAGCGGCATTGATGCGTGGCGCCAGCTTATAGGCGATCGTTTCCGCCGTGCACTCCCGCATCACCCCCGCCACCTGCTTCAACGCCCGAATGCCGCAGCGCGCACCACGCGATAACTGGGCCAGTCCTTCGCGCACAAAGCTCCGATTCTCATCGTGCAAGGGGACGACGTCGGCGACCGTCGCCAACGCCACGAGATCGAGCAACGACTCCAACGGCACCCCAGCGACCCCGTAGCGCAACTGGTAGGCCCGCGCCACCTTGTAGGCCAGCGCCGCGGAACAGAGGCCGCGAAAGGGATAGAGGGCGCCGGCTCGATGGGGGTTGAGCACCGCCACAGCCGGCGGCATTTCCTCGTCGGTCTGGTGATGGTCTGTCACCACCACATCCATGCCGAGCTGAGCCGCCAATGCGATTTCTTTATGCGCGGTCGTGCCGCAATCGGAGGTCACCAACAGCGAAACGCCTTCGTCATGCAAGCGCTGCACGGCGCCGAGGTTAAGTCCATAGCCTTCGCGTAGACGATGCGGGACATAGGCGCGAACCTGCGCGCCCAACCCGCCAAAGAACGACATGTAGAGGCTGGTCGCCGTAATCCCGTCGACATCGTAGTCGCCATAAAAACAGATCGGCTCCTGAGTCGTCACGGCGCGATGCAACCGTTCAACCGCCTGCTCCATGTCGGGGATCAAAAACGGATCGTGCGGTGCCTGCAGCGACATCCATGTCGTCGCTTCATCCGGCGTGGTCACGCCACGAGCCAGGAACAACGAGGCGGTGGCAGGAGAGATCGAGAGGGCATGGGCTAACGAAGCCCGCTGAGACAGATTGATATCACGGAAGACCCAGAGCTTGGACTTCATGAAAGCCTCTTGAATGATTCTGAGTTTCTGCAGAAGCTAACTATCTGAGAATTAAAGGGATACTAGCCGCTCAGCCCTGCATTGTCAAACTGGAGAACGTGGACTTGCGCCGGTGACTGACGGAGGTCGGACCCTAACAGGCTGTGGAAAAACTCTGTTGGCACACGAGAACTTCTATGATCCGTACGTGTGGCACAACACCAGAATATTCCCGCAGGATGCTCAAAAAGTCCGTCCAGCAAGGCCGCAGCGAGTGAAGGGCCGAGGCGTACCCTCTGGGGTACGTTGAGGGTCTGAACGATGCGAGAACGCCGATGGCGGACTTTTTCAGCATCCTGCTGAACACCGGAGTGTGATGAGGAGGAAGGAAAAGGAGGGAGTAAGTCCACCTGACTACTGGTGCTACTCCCCCCCTTTTTGCACGTAGTTCTTGACGAATTCTTCTGCGTTCGTTTCGAGCACATCGTCGATTTCATCGACCAGCTTATCGATGTCTTCTTTCAACTTCTTGCCGGCTTCGACGACCTTCGGATTGGCCTTGACCTCTTCCTTCCCCTGCGGCTCTCGCCTGGGTTCCTGCTTGCGCTCTTGTTTCTCCATCCGAGCACCTCCCGTGATTCTGGGAAACTCTCGTGGCTCAGCCACCAACGTGATCCCGTACGATCACCTTACTCCACGATTCTTTCAGCCGTCAAGCCGAGCAGAGAAACGTGATGCGTCGTACGTTAATCGTGAGCGTGACAAGCGAGATGTGCGCGACAGGCGCGACTCGATCAGATGAAACGTCCACCCAGTCTCGCGTTTCTCGCACATCTCGCAAGTCCCGCAAGAAAATAAGATCCGCTATACGATTCACGCTGTCACACGAGCAGCGACACAATGAGCAAAGCCACAATGTTGATGACCTTAATCATCGGATTGATCGCCGGACCAGCCGTATCTTTATAGGGATCGCCGACCGTGTCGCCCGTCACCGCCGCCTTGTGGGTATCCGTCCCTTTCTTGCCCTGCTCTTCAATATACTTCTTGGCGTTATCCCAGGCGCCGCCGCCGCTCGTCATCGAGATAGCGACGAACAGACCGGTGACAATACTGCCGACGAGCATGCCGCCCAATGCCTGCGGCCCCAGGATTATGCCGACTACAATCGGCGAGATGACCGGAATCAATCCCGGCACCATCATCTTCTTGATCGCCGCCTGGGTCACGATATCCACGCAAGTCCCGTATTCTGGCTTGCCGGTTCCCTCCATGATCCCTTTGATCGTCCGGAATTGCCTGCGCACCTCTTCCACCACGAGACCGGCTGCCTCCCCCACCGCTTTCATACAGAGGGCCCCAAAGATAAAGGGCAACATCCCGCCCAAGAAGAGTCCGACCAGGACGGAAGGATTGGAGAGGTCGAACGTGCTCGTCCCGCTCCCTTTTGCCACCTCACGCGCATATTCGGCGAATAGCACGACCGCCGCGAGACCGGCCGATCCGATCGCATAGCCCTTGGTCACCGCTTTCGTCGTGTTACCGACCGCATCCAATGGATCGGTGATGTCTCGCACCTCTTTGCCGAGGTGTGCCATCTCCGCAATACCGCCCGCGTTGTCTGTGATCGGACCGAACGCATCGATCGCCACCACGATACCTGCCATGGACAACATCGACACCGCCGCAACGGCCACGCCGTACAAGCCTCCCGATGCCGCGCCGCCGCAGATCCAGTAGCTCACAAGAATCGCGCCCCCGATCACCACCACCGGCCAGGCTGTAGACTCCATCCCAACCGCCAGTCCGGCGATGATGTTTGTCGCATGGCCCGTTTCACTGGCCTTGGCAATGGACTTCACCGGCGCATAACTCTTGGAGGTGTAGTAATCGGTGATAAATACGAGTGCGAGTGTCACGGCCAAGCCGATCAAGGCTGCGAGGTAATAGCTCACCCCACTCACGCCGCCCACACCATCCATGATCGTGGTCGTCACGGGATAGAACGCCAACGCAGCAATGCCGCCCGCCACAAACAAGCCCTTGTAGAGCGCCGGCATGATCTCGCCGCCCTGGCTCACCTTAACGAAGAAAATACCGATGATCGTCGCGAAGATCGTGACGCCTCCGAGGGCGAGAGGATAGAGAATCGGGGCGCTGATTCCCTTGAACAACGTGAAGGCCAAGACCATCGCCGCCACCGTCGTCACCGCGTAGGTCTCGAAAAGGTCCGCGGCCATACCGGCGCAGTCGCCGACGTTGTCGCCCACGTTGTCCGCGATGACTGCCGGGTTGCGAGGGTCGTCCTCCGGAATCCCCGCTTCAACTTTCCCGACGAGATCTGCGCCGACGTCCGCCGCTTTCGTATAGATACCACCGCCCACACGGGCAAACACCGAAATCAAACTTCCGCCGAACCCAAGACTCAGCAACGCATGGATCGCCTTCTCCTGCCCCGCAAACTGCGATGCCACCGTGTAGAAGGTGGTGATGGCCAGCAGGCCCAAGCCGATCAACAACAGCCCCGTCACTGCGCCGCCACGAAACGCCACGGTCAGCGCTGCATTCATCCCCTTATGGGCAGCCTGAGCCGTCCGCACGTTCGCCCGCACCGCAATGACCATGCCCACATACCCGGCCAGCGACGAAGCGCCCGCACCGATCAAAAATCCGACCGCAGTCAGTAAGCCGAATTTATCGGAGATAGCCCCCGCTCCCCACAACACGGCAAATAACACTGCGGCGACGACGCCGACGGTCCGGTATTGGCGATTCAGATAGGCGCTCGCGCCTTCCTGGATGGCCTTCGCAATTTCCTGCATCTTCGGGTTGCCGGCGTCGAGTTTGAACACCCACATGGCCAGGTACAGGCCGTAGGCAATGCCGGTCACCGCCGCTACCAACGCAAACGTAATGATGGCCGAGTCGCTCACAGTACTTTCCTCCAAATGAGTTGAGGGGCTCTTATGTCACACGCTTCCCCATGGCTTCAACCCATCAAAAGTACGTGGGGGGGGAAACCGCAGGACAGTGCAGATCCAGTCGAAGCTAACTACCTGAAAAGGTGGCCATTCTATACAGATGACGAGAGAGGATCAAGATAAAAGACAGAGCATTCTCACGCGACACTCAACGCACTTTTTATGGCTAGACCAGCGGTTTAGGAAAGCGTTTACACCACCCTTCTCCAGCCCATTCAGGCTCATTGTGGCCAAGTCCGGCCAAGAGTTGGGGAAAAGCGAACTTTGGCTGGAATGAGCTGGAGTGAGGTGGCGTTGAGCACAAAATGAGCACAATTCAGAGCTGACACCCCTTCAATTATGTCTAGAGCCATTGCAGTACGCCGGACAATTGGCGACTCGCAAACTCGATGACGACCCTCCGGTGACACTCAGACGTTCTTGAGACAGATGAGGCATGGAGTAGTAAAGGTCGCATCATCACGACACCACCGGACATTTAGAAGATGATGTTTGAACGAGCGCTAGTTTATCATGTGACAGAAAGTCCAGGTCGTGATTGAGGCCTGGCGGCGAGAATGTATGAGGGGAGCGGAAGTACCGGCCAAAAGTCCGCGTCTTTTAGAACCGTAGTCGAATCATCCACCTTCCGTTTTCTCTCTGATGGACCGTACCTGAGTGAGGATGCAACGCCACGCTTCCCTTCCGGACGGGCGACTAGGTGCGCTCATCTGAGCCGCCGACTCGAAATCATCAAGGGATATCTCTGGATCTTCTAAAATCTGTCCCAGAAGACGTTCATCTACGGGGGTAGAGAGCAGAAATCTCAAGATCCGAGTCTTCCGTTTGCCAGGACTGAGGACCCGAATAAGGCTGTTTACAATATCGTCAGATGGATCCTTCTTTTCTCCGCCTTCAAGCCGGTGGATATAGGCCTGATCAATATTTGCCAGCTGTCCCAGCTGGCGAAAGGACAGGCCTTTTTCATTTCTAAGCCGTCCAATATAGCCCCCAAACCCAATAAACATATTATCCGGTCCATTTTTACGGGAAGCAGCCAGTGCCTGCTCGACCGTATCTATGAGTGTGCGCTGGACCACTGACTTTTGGAGAAAGGCCGCGGTAGTCTTGTTTCTTGCGCGAGCGTGTAGACATGTCTCTCTCATCTCCAATCCTACGTTCGATCGCCAGGCCAATCTTCGCTAGGGGTCTCATAACAGGTCCCAGAGTTGCCGCCATTCCCCCGCAAAGAGTTCGGCATCGGTCGCTCGCTTATCTGCGTGGTGCAAGGCCGCCCATACATCCGCGGATGAGGTGTGGGAGACGTCGCTAGATGAGTCGTTTGGACGCGCGGCGACCTGCCGTCGAAGCCCTTTGAAATACTGCTGAAGCGCCAATTCCCCGTCCTCGTCCATTGACGCAGTATGAACGGCGTCAAGTTGCCGGCGTTCATTCGGTGAGAATAAGGGGTTCCGCATTTCGAGCACCCGGAGCTCCAGGTCGAAGAGGCGGAGTAGGAGGAGTTGCAGGCAGTGTTCGGTTTTCTCTTCGACGCTCATCGCCGTGTCCGTTTCTTGCTGTCGTCAATGAATTCTTCCCCCGACTTGAGCATTTGGCAGCCAGAGCAATTTCTTGAATAGAAAGGTACCAACGACGCTTGGCTCGCTTTGGGAACGTTCCCCCCACGCTATCGCGTCTTCCCCTGAGTACCGAACGACGGCTGGGAGCACGTTAGTGTTTGGCCTTCTGGGAGGAGGACCCCTGATTCCGGATGAGACCAAGCCTGCGCACCGTCACGGGGTTGAGCGCCTTCTGGTTCTTCTCTTGTCGCGCGTCCCGGCCCGTCTGAGCTGCTGGCGTTTCTCGCAGCGTAAAGGCCATGACCCGCTCGCCTGGGGAGTCCTCCGGCTCTGAGGGTTCCCAGAGATCCACACGCGAGCCCGATACTTCAAAGCGCTGGTGCTCATTGAAGACCCGCTCTACATCCTCGGAACTGGCCATGTGCACGACCCCGAGGCCGAGAGAATGGCCACACTCATCCCTCAGAACTTGTGCAAGCACCACGGTCCCAAACGGGATGAAGGCCTGACGAAGCAATTCATCGGTGCAAAAGTAGGACAGCCCGCCGATATGGATTTTGGTACTCATGTCTAGCCTCCTTGGGAAGAAAAAGATCTTTGAGTACACGTCGCATTATGCCTGCAGGATCACTAGCCGTCTGATCAAAATTGCTCACTTTCTAGAAATTTTCGAAGTACGAGGAAATGCCCCCTCTGGGCATCCTCTTTCTCTCATTGATGCAACTGAGAGCGGCGTATTTGGCGGGTTCAAAAGGCCTGTGAAATTCTTAGCAGGTGGCGTTCTGATTTCCTTGATGGTTAAGACCGGAATTCATACAAGTCAAAAACAACTGTTTCTGGAATGCTCTTCTCTAATAGGCCAAGAATGGCCCAGTGCCGAGCACCGACGTTTTCCCACTGAGCCCGACATAGACCGTCCTGCCAAAAAAGAACGGCAGTCCCCAGTCAAACGTCCCCGAAAAAACTGCTGGTCCGCCTACATTGTTTATGGCGCCATGCCCTGAAGACAGCAAGGGCATGGGATTGGCGATCTGAAAGTTGACCGAGCTTGATGGAGACCCTGACGATCCCGTGTTGACCGCCGAGAAGTGTAAGGGAGAAGAAGGGCAGTACAGCAAAGACAATGCACCGGGACACAGCGGAATCGACAAAGATGAGTCACTGAAGAAGAGGACATTGGAGCCAGAATCGATGATGCCTGGCTGCTGAGTGCTGGTGCTCGGGCTGGGGTGAAAGTGTGTCACGATGCGGCCCGATGAGTCGGTCGGCAACACCGTAACCCCGGAAGGTTGGTTATTCGATGCTGTTCCGATGCCGAGGATGAGCGAACCGGTGAGGGAGGGCAATCCGCTGGCCGGCACAGACGGCAGGGCGACGATGACCCCGTTGTTATCAACTGGCAGAAGTCCGACGGGATTTTGGACCTGTTGGGAAGGCGAGACTGCGACCGCCGCACAAGGGAGAGGCATGCAGTTGTAGTAAAACCCGCCGTCGAACTGAAATACCCCAACGCCCAAGATGCCATTGTGCCCGACTTGAGAAGGATCCGAAATGACCGCAGCTACGCCGCAGATGTTCGAAGCGGGTTGCCCGGCGGAGGTGTATTGTCCTGCGAAGGTCGGATCGACAACTTGGATTGGCACGGACACAGCCGGTTCCTTGGCCAGAATAACATCCACGGTTTGAACGGCTCCCCAGTCTGTGCCGCCTCCAAAGTACATGCATTCACCGATGTGGCTGGATGGGAGTGTGAGCGTCAGCGAAGAGGCAAAAATCCGGAGCCCGGACGATCCGGTATCTACCAAAATATCCGAGATAGTTTGGCAGGTTGAGGTGCCGGGCTGGCAAATGGTGATTTGGGTGCAGGGGGCATTAGCAAATGTGCAGATGGCAGCTGAAGAGGGATTGACGGTGATGGTGAGGACATTGGAACCAGAAGGACCGGAAAGACCAGAGGGACTGGAGTCCCCTGAACTCCCACAGCCCAGCAGGCTGTGACCGCCATGCCGACAAGAACCGCCGTGCATCGTTGGTGGATCATTGGATCATCTCTGTTGTAACTCCGGGAGGGAGGAGTGAGGGAAGATAGGCTCTTCCGCGGACGTCTCCCGCATGACCTCCCGTTTCGACCACGAGATGGGGGGCGTGGATGCGGGTCCCTCCGCGCCGCACAGGCCCCGTTGAGGAGGCATCCGCCGATGCCTCCTGATACTCCTGAAAATAGGCGCCTAAGAGCGATGGTAAGTTTGGAGGTCTTCTCCCTCTCCAGGTCACGGCAAAGACCGTATTTCCAGACACATATTCCCTCAACACGAGATCCGATGTGGTGATTTCTTGGATAGTGTGGCGCTGTGCCGGGATCATCTGGATCTGTCCGGCAAGTGCAAGGCGATCCGTTTCGACAGAAGTCGCAGGGTCCCCCAAGACGGCCCAGGTTCTTGGGAGATCGATGATCGCGATCAGACTGAATACCACTACCATCTCAAGAACTAGCCGATGCTTCATTACATGCCTCTGGCAGCAAAGATCTGGCAGCAATCAATGAATTGCAGCCCATATCAAAACCTTTGGCGTCATCCTAGGATAGAGAGCCATGCTGTGCCTCAACACCACAGTCGAGCAATACCCCATTGGGGGGGCCGGTCTAAGACCAAGGAACCGCAATCTCTGTGCCGGAACGGCTGCCACTCACTAATAGGTTGATTATTGCTAGGAGAAGAGCAGCCGGCACATGGGGAAGGACCAGGGACGCGAGAGCGCGAGGCGCTTAATTATGATGGGAGTTCATGTGATCGGAACGGCTGTTCAGGACGAGGGAGATTCTTTTGCCCCAAGGTCTAGTGCAAAAACATTTGTTTTTGAACCAATCTCGACTTATCGTGAGTGCGTTGATATTACGCTCAGTTGCGGCGCGAGTTCCATAGAGGTTATTGGACCGGGCTCATCTGGCCTCCAAAAGCGACAGGTTTACGGCGGTGATCGACTTTGTTATAGTGCGCGGCGGAGTAATACACGTGGGCGTGGCACCTGATTACATTTTGGTAGAGGGACAGACGTTCAGCAAGGCGAAGCTGTCGCTCGATAACCACGTTTACAAGAACTGCGCGATCGATGACTGCGACATCTATTTCAGCGGTGGACAGTATGAGTTGCTCGACACCCACATAACCAATTCCCGCCTCATCCTCAACCACCCAGCCAAGGGCATGTACAACGCCGTTCAGATTTTTAAGATGAAGTCGCCCGGCTCCAGCATCATCGCCGAATAGCGGGCACGTAGCCATTTCCACTCAAGAGTCGAGGCTCTTTCATCCCCTTACGCTTAACCCCTCACCCCTCACTTGCTGATTGGAATATTCTCAGCGTACTTGACGATCTCGATCGGCTGGAAGACTGGGTCTTGCGATCCTTTGGAGGACTCGGCTTCGACACGCTGCAGGAATGGGGCTGGGCCGGTGATCGGGGCGTAGTTGAGGGTCACCTCAACATC